>DYJH01000026.1 GCA_020723255.1 Desulfonema limicola
TTCAAAAAGATAGCAAGGCGGCAAGGAGGTTTTCCCGCAGGCGTATATGTAATACACCGAGGACAGAACCGACGAAGCCAACGCAGCTAGAATTTGAATGCTACTTGGTATCAGGCCTTGTATACCTTGCAAAGCAACGCCCTTGCCTGAAAGCCACCCGCAAGCCTGTCGCAGGCATCAATGTCGTCAAGTATCAAAACATTGGCATTGGAGTCCCAAACACCTCCAAGAGATGGCTCCTCTGCCGGTTTTTCGGGATACCACCAGCTTGCCTGGGCAAGAACATAATTGGGCAAAATTCCGGGATTTAACTTTGCTTTCTGTTTAATTCTTCCTCTTCTTGTTTCAATGTAAGCCCAGTCCCCGTCGTTGATTCCCAATTTATGAGCCGTCTCGGTATTGATTTCCATAACAGCATCAGGCTGCTTCTCCCTACCCCCCGCTCCCCAGTGCATCCACTCCGAGTGATAAAAGGGCATGCGCCTGCCGCCTGTGCTCAATATCAGAGGATATTCTTTTGCAACCTCCGGTGTGCTTACGGGACTCTCCGCAGGTTCTTCATAGTATGGAAGAGGGTCATATCCCAGCTCTTCAAGGATGCTGCTGTATAGCTCAACTTTTCCTGAACGGGTAGGGAAACCCGTCTCTTCATATTTTTTCTGTTTAAACACCGGAACTATTGACGAAGGAAGAACAACCATCATTTCCACAAGCTGTTTAAAATTTATTCCCATAGGCTTCATCCGGTATTCATTTACTTCTACAGCATTTTCCCATGGCCAGTACTCATCCTGTCCAACTGACCGTCCCAAAGCACGCCAAAAATCATATGCGTCTCTTCTTTCTCCCAAAGGAGCAATAGCCTGATCTCCCCCTAAAAGCATGCTGCCCCAATCAAGATAATTAGAACACAAGACCCTTTCCATCCAGCTTGCTCCGGGAAAAACATAGTCCGCCAGCATACCGGATGGCGTCATAAAAAAATCGTACTCGATATGAAGCTCTAAATTCGGGCTTTTGAAAGCATCATAAATTTTTTTGGTCGGGCCCGCCCATGCCAGAGTATTGGTTGCATTGCAGATCAGCGCTCTTACAGGATAAGGTTTGCCTTCAAGAATGGCAGGCCATAAAAAAGAAGTATGTCCCACAACAGGCATAATAAACATCGGAGGTACTCCATACATCTTTGCAATGGGCTCTTCGGTTAGCTCATAGGAACGAAAGGAAGTAATCCTGCTGGTATCGTAACCCAGAGCTTTTTTTCTCTGTTCGGAAGACAGCTTGTCAACAAGACACATTTGCGTTTCGGTAATATATGCTCCCCCGTTTATTTTCTCTCCCGGGCGTGTAATTAAAGTGCCTCCAAGGACATCAATGCTGCCGGTTATCACCCGCAAAGCTACCCTTGCATGTTCAACAACAGTGGCGTTTCTGCCGATCATATCCGTTGCAACACCATAGCAGATGCAGCAGGCCGGCCTTGCTTCTGCATACATTCTTGCCCCTTTGATAATATCCTCGGACTTAAGGCCTGTTATTTGTGCAACCTTTTCAACCGGATACTCCTGAACACGTTCTTTAAGTTTGTCAAAACCTATCGTCCATTCTTCCACAAATTTTTTATCATATAAACCTTCGTTTATAATAATATTCAGCCAGCCCATAGCCAGAGCGCCGTCGGTGCCTGGCCTTAAAGGAAGCCACAGGTCAGCTTTTTCGGTTGCCTCAGTTTGCCTTGGATCAATAGCGATCAACTTCATACCTCTCTCTCGCTTTGATTTAGACATCCTTATCCACCAGGTTTGCCATGATAAAGGAGGGTTTGTGCCCCAAAGAACGGTGCAATTTGAATTGTCAAAATCAGACCCAAACACAAGGGGATCTCCCGTAATCATTTTATGAAGTGCTATTTGGTTTCCGGAACAAATATTAACACAATTTACCCAGTTAGGACTACCAAACAGATGCATGAATCTTCCCCTCGGCCAGTATTCAAAACCTCTTTCTGTCCCGTCTATTTCGCAAAGAGCTTCAGCGCCATAGCGCTCCCTTATTTTCATCAGCTTTTGGCCGACCTCACCCATAGCGTCATCCCAGGAAATTCTTTGCCATTTCCCTTCTCCTCTTTCCCCAACTCTTTTTAAGGGATACATAAGCTGCTGAGAGAGGTTCAGCCAACTTATAGCATTACGATTTCTCATACACCTGTAACCCTGGCTTAAAGGATGCTCTTTGTTTGGTTCTATTTTTTCAATCTTGTTTCCATTCACATGAACAAACATGCCGCACAATTTTTCACACATACTGCAATTGCATTTCTTGATCTCTGTCTGGTTGCTCATTATAACCTCCACTCAGCTAACTGACTTATATATTTGATTAATAAGGCATTAATCCTTTCTAATAACGCCTCTGTAAAATAAGATTAACTTTCAGACATAATTCTGGCTGCTTGACAAAAAAATCTCTGTTAATTAGATTAACTGGTTAATAGGATCTGGAATATTTAATTTTAAATAGAACAATCCATCAAACAAGAGAATAGAAGCGTGTTGCCGAGTTTATATTATAATATATATGCCTGAAGGTAATAGTAATCTGTTAAATTGTAAATATACATAATTTATGATGCAATTACGAGGAAAAGAAATTGCCGATAATTCCAGCAGCGACATAAAGCTATATGAATCATTGGGATCTCTAATCCGCAACTATCGGCAATGTTATAAACTGAGTCAGGAAAAATTTTCGGAATTTATCGGAATCAGTATCCGTGAACTGAGAAACTGGGAAACGGGCCGCTGCCGAGCCCGTATGGAAAACCTGCATGACCTCTCTGAACTTACAGGAATTCCTATGCAGGTATGTGTTGCTCTTACAGCAGACCAACCTATTTGGTATTCTTTACAAACAAGACATTTTTCTTACTCATTTATAGAAGCACAATCTTTGCACCATGAGTTATTCAGATACCCTGAAAGACCGGGCAGTGATCCAACAATAAAATGTGAAAGCATATCTACTGATAAGCAAATAAATATGGTTCTTTCCTGTCATAGCGATATTTATGGCACTGTCAAGCCTTTACAAAAAGATGTTATTAAAAAAGCATCGGCTATCCTTCCGGATCTTAACCAGATAGTTTTTGACTCATGGGGGCATTATGTTGGACACACTATATGGTTGCCTTTAAATAAAGATACATATTATCAGCTAAAAAAGCAAAAATCGTTGGATACTTATTTTATAACTGACAGAATCAGTAATATTATTTCATCCAAAGAGGGATGGATGCTATTGTTTTCTTTATATGTAGCCAGCTTAAATGTGATGCACTATAAACTTGTAAATGATGCCAGGTTCCTTGCAGAAATGGATAAAAACGGCAAATATATGGTTGCAATCTATTCGGCAATGACGGAAGCCGATGAGCTTACAAAAAACATGGGCTTGAATATAGCTGGAATTTATAAACAGGAAAAATCTCAACGTTACAATAAATTGTATGAGAGCAAATTAAATATATTGATGAGTCATAATGGTCCATGGAGCTGGCTTGTTAAAGAACTTAAAAAAGGAATTAAAGATGATTCGTTAAAAATACAACGAGTTAACAAAATAAAAAAAACTAAAAAAGTTATTAGCCGGTTAAAAAATATATTACCAGGAGATATATTCCATGCCGATGAGCGAGCCTTAATCGTTGATAATAATTTCAGCAACACAGCAGTTGATAAATCTTTGTCAGATAATCAACGATTAGGGCGCAAAAATCATGAAGATGAGATTAAAAACAAAGTTTATAAAAATAACAAGTTATATAATTTATCCTGTCCTAATTCAAATTGCCGATTACATACTATAAAGGATAAAGGCAATATAGTTTTAAACGGAACATATCATAGAAAGGGGAAAAAACCGGGACGCAGGTTTCTTTGCAAAGAATGCGGGAAATCTTTTTGTAACCGATCCGGAACAATATTTTACGATCTGCGTTCACCTGAAGAAAATATATTAAAAACTCTAAAGCTGTTAGCTCAAGGGAAACCATTGTGCTATGTTAAAGAACTACTTGGGATAAAATCCCGTACAGTTCGCCGCTGGATTGAAGCTTCATCTGAGCATGTAATTGAAATAACTGCTTTACTAAAAAATGAATTAAACATGTCCGAAATCGAGCTTAATTCTTTATTAACCGAAGTTAAGAAAAACCTTTCCGCTCAATTATCTTCAAAAAAATTAATTTTCGAAAAAAAGATGAGATAGAACCTAATCAATTATAACATCCAAGCGCTGCTTGAAAAAATATAGGTTACAATCACATTACTGTATTGTGAAAAAATTCTTCTTATACAAGTTGTTACGCATTAGAATCATTAATGTTTAATTGTATCTGCCAATAAATTATTTGCAATTTGTCGTCTCAGTTCTTATTGTATTAAAATATATCTTATTTTATCAATAATTAAATATTGAAGGGGGGTTTAATGAAAAAAGATAAATCGATACTGATTATTATCTCCTTTTTGATTATAATATTATTTTTCAAAAGCAGTTTGCAAGGAGCTGAAGAAAGCCTGCCTATACCCGATCCAATAAATCCTTATCTTGTAAGTAAAAAAAACTTTCCTGAATTTGAGCTGCCCGCAATTCAAAATGAAGCAGAGAGAAATTATCTGGGCGTTTCAAAAAATGGCGATTTCACCATCGGACAAATCAAAGCTGAGATTTTAATTATAGAATTTTATAGCTTTTATTGTCCTCATTGCCAGAGAGCAGCGCCTGACGTAAACGAAGTCTATCAACAAATACAAAACCGGCCTGATATAAAGGAAAAAATCAAAATTATCGGCATAGGCGCCGGAAACAGTGATTATGAGATAAGTTCCTTCAAGAATAAATATAAAGTGCCTTTTCCGCTTTTTCCGGATAAAAGAATGGAGATTTTTCGTTCACTGCGCTTAAGAGTTACCCCTACCTTTATAGGTATTAAGATAAACAAAAACGGAACTCTTGAACAATTTTACTTTAGAGAAGGAGGATTTGAAGATAGCCAAAAGTTTCTGGCTGAAATCATAAAATTTTCAGGAATAGAACCGGGAGAAAAAAATGAAAAAGCAAATATGTAAGTACAGATATTTATTATGCCTAATCATGTTTATGATTCTAACTGGAATAACCACAGCCTTCGGACAATCGGAAAAGTTCTCAGAATCTATTTATCCGGTGGGAAAACTCAAACCCATTGATACAGTTCCCAAGTTAAAAGTCGGCGATAGAGCGCCGGGTTTTACCCTTCCTGCTGTTTCCGGCAGCAAGATTTCTCTTAGCCAGTATGTCGGCAAAAATAGTGTTGTCATATCATTCGTTCCTGCCGCATGGACTCCGGTTTGCTCCGATCAGTGGCCGGGTTACAACATCTCTAAAGAATTATTTGATAAATATGACGCCATACTGCTTGGCATAACAGTTGACAACATTCCAACGCTGTATTCCTGGACTAAACAGATGTGTTCGCCAAATGAAAAAATATGGTTTCCTGTCCTTTCTGATTTCTATCCTCACGGTGCAGTAGCTTCAAAATATGGCGTGCTTCGTTCGGAAGGTGTTAGCGAAAGAGCCTTATTTGTAATTAATAAAAAAGGTATTATTGTATACATTGACATCCATGATATTAATAAGCGGCCTTTTCTTGAAGATCTTGTAAAAGCACTTGAAGAAGCAAATAAGCAATAATTTAATTAAACCGCTGGAACGAGTGATAACCCTGACAGTTTTCCTTAGAGTGTATTGATGTTAGAGCAAATCCATCATTTCATACAAGAAGCTTTTCGTCAGGATAGTATGACGGTTTATTTCCTGATGTTTGGCGGGGGTGTTTTAGCGTCTTTTACCCCATGCGTCTATCCTGCCCTTCCATTAACAGTCGGATATATCGGCAACCAGGCAAGCGATAGCCGGATAAGGGCTTTTATCTTGAGTGTTTCTATGGTAACAGGTCTTTCTTTTGTATATTCTACATTTGGCATTACCATTGCGGCGGTAGGAGGCACATACGGCTCTATCCTGGGAAACGGATGGCTTATGTACTCAATCGCCATTTTCTTTTTGATGATGAGCCTTTTTATGCTGGATGCGGTTAATATTCCCAATCCCAGGTTTTTTTCAAGGCTGCAGTTTAAATCCGCAAATCTCAAGGGCATATTGGGCGCTTTTGTAGTTGGTTGTGTTAGCGGTTTGATTATCGGCCCCTGCACAGGTCCCATACTTGCTGTTGCTTTGGGAGCAATCACCATTACACTCAAAAAAGCCCAAGGGGTGGATTATGCTTTGCATATTTTAAAGAGCGGGGCTCAACTTTTTTTATTTGGATTTGGCCAGGGAACTACAATTGTTCTGGCAGGAACAATGACGGGTTTTATTTCAAAATTGCCTAAAGCAGGGGTCTGGATGGAAGTTATTAAGAAAGGTTTTGCTTTTATAATTATTATTTCAGCAAGCTTATTTCTTGTATTTATAGGTCAAAATACTGACTTTCCAAATCTGGCTCAGTTGTTTACAAAGGTAGAATTTACAGCGCTCTCGGATTCAAGAGTTGATATTTCAACTGAAACAAAAACTGCTGTACTTGAGACAAATAAACAGGAGTTACTGCACAATACCAATGAAACTTCTCCTGGAAATCCTGCTCCGGAGTTTAGCCTTGATTCGCTGGATGGATATAGAATTGCTTTTACTCATTTAAAAGGCAAAAAAGGAATAGTACTTGTTTTTTTTGCAACCTGGTGTCCTAAATGCATGGAAGAAGTGCCTTATGTCAAGCAATTTGCTGAAAAGGCGCAAAAAGAAAATATTGTTGTTTTAGGAATTAACTATGGACAACCTGTAAAAGTTATGCAGCAATTTAAAAAGACACAGAATATAAATTATACTATACTTATAGATACAGATGGTATGGTTGCAAGCAAAATATTCGGAGTCAAAGCATTGCCATGTATAATAGGCATTAACGGAAATGGCAGTATTATTTTCAGAGGATCGTCTGTTCCTGAAAATACTGCAGAATTCATAAACGATTTAAAAAAGGGATTGTAGGCCAAAGATTTTCCATTATAAATAAAATGTTATTTACATTTATCTTGACTTTATTGATTTAGCATTTAGACTATTTTTAGTATTATTGTTTAAACTGATTGTTATTAACTTAAATTAAAAAGGAGGAGCATCATGAAAAGTGTAAAATTTTTGTTTACTTGTACTTCTGTTATTGTTTTATTATTGATCGGGTTATTTGTTGTAAATCAAGGAATAGTTAATGCTGCTGAAAAGGAAGATGATAAATGCTTTATAGTATCCCTGCGAGGAGATGCTTCAGGAAAAACTGAACAAGTAATTTCAATCAACCCTCAATATGTAACTGTCCCCAAAGGATCATGCGTGGTCTGGATTAATTGGGTACGAGGACCTGAAATCAGCACAAGCTTTAAAGAAGGTAAAATATGCGACGACAATACCGCTTCCCCTGTTGGCTACAGGCTTACTCCAGGCACAGGATGTTATGTTACTGATTATTTAACGGAAGGAGGAACATCAAGCTTAAGATTTATGGAAACCGGTGATTATAAATATGATATATTCGTAAAAGGCAAGACAGCCCCGCTGGTATCCGGTAAAATTACCGTAAAATAATTTTTCTTATAATTTACTATTCAATCAAACATGGAGGAGTATAATGAAAAATACTAAATTTTTAGTTGTTAGCGCCACTCTTATATTAGTTTTCATTGCTTTATTTATAATGAATCCGAAGCCAATTAATGCTGCAGAAAAAGGAAAAAATCAATGTTTTATTGTATCCATTCGCGGCACGGATCAGGAAATGTCTATAAGTCCAAAACATATCAAGGTTCCCAAGGGATCATGCGTGGTTTGGGTTAATTGGATAGAAGGACCGGACATCAGCATAAGCTTTAAAGATGGCAAAACATGCGAGGAAATGACCAAGTCACCGCTTGGATTTAGATTAACTCCTGAAACGGGTTGTTATCTTACAGATTATTTGCCTCAGGGAGGAACCTCAAGCTTAAGATTCATGATAGCAGGTGATTATACTTATGAGATATCTATGGAAGGCAAAAAAGAACCGCTTGCATCGGGTAAAATTACTGTAAAAAAATAATTTTATTTTATAATTTATAGCTTTCCTATAATATTATTTCCGGCGGGAAGGTATTTTTTACTTTCCCGCTGCTATTTTCTGACCTCAATTTCAGAAGTTTCGATTTGCCTCGGCATTTCTTTCCATTTATCACTGCAAAATTCAGAACGGATAACATAGCGGCCGGGAGTCAAATCTTTCGGCAATTTCCATCGTATCCCGGCCATCTGTTCTATGTTGTCAAAGTAAAGACACAAACTTTTTTGGGGTACGTTAAAAGAGGGTTTAAAATCAAGGGCGGCCTGATCTTCCTTTCGGATCAAAGAGAATTCATAAATTACGCCGATAGGGAAGGCTGTCATCCTTATAAACCGGAGGATAACCGTTGCGCCCGGCTTATAAATATCGTAATCTGTAACAAGACCGATAAGTTTATTGTTATCGGAAATGTCTGTATCCACCCCTGATGTTGTTTCATCCCATGATCGCGCCGGCCCCACATCAACATGCACCGATTTTCCGTGATAATAGCCTGCGCCGCCAAACCCCAGCGCTTTAACATAATCCCAGACAGACTTTGAATCAACTCCTTCAAGTATAAAGTCTGCTGCCATCCCATACTGATGAAGGCTGGCTTTTGCGGCAAGGCCGCCGTTGTTGCGAAGCCCGGAGTTGTATTCCGGGTTTCTATATCCGGAGGTGATGGTTATCTGGCTTCCATTTCCAATGTTGTCTTGTAAAAAATCGATAAATTCCAGAAGCCGTAGAGATAGTAAGTTTATAGGAGAATGATCAGGAGCATCAAAAACCCGGCAAATTTTCTTCAAAGCCTTTTCATCATAGTTACCCAAACCCGAGCGGTATCTGCCATAAAACGATTTCCCGTTTTTTTTGCTGAACAAGCTAAGTTGACCGTCACCGCTAAAAAAATAACGTCTCATACCAGAAGATTGTTTTTGGGCAGGCAAGCCTGACGGCGTGAGACAAATCAAGATTCCGATGAACAAAAAATATACCAGTTTTTTAATTTTAAAAAAGTGCATTTCTATTGATACTATCAAAGACTTAAGTTTATCGCAAATAATACGCAATAAACCCCATATTGAGAACTTTGAATAACGCCCTTTCTTAAAAACACCAAACGCCTTGACAGGCCAGCCAGATAAGGTTAGTTAAGAATTAAAATTATAAAATGATTATAGCTTAATTTGTAAGGAAACATAAAATGGATAGCAATAAAACAATGGCAAGCATAGATCCTGTCAAGTATAGCCTAGACAGTGAATTTAAATTCAAATGCCACAGCGGACTGGCGTGTTTTACCAAATGCTGCAGAGGCATAAATATTATTTTAACGCCTTATGATATAATAAGACTCAAAAACATACTATCTCTATCTTCAGAAGAATTTTTGACAATATATACTGAACCTCAGCTTCTTGAGAAAACGGATTTACCGGTTGTTACTTTAAAACTTCTTGATGATGAGCTTAAATCCTGCCCCTTTGTAAAAGATGATGGTTGTCTGGTTTACACGCACAGGCCAACAGCATGCCGCTATTATCCGGTGGGAGTTGCGACTCTGAATTTCAAGGAAGGTTCGGATGCAGATGAATTTTATTTTTTTGTAAATGAACCGCACTGTCTTGGGTTTGAGGAAGATAAAATATGGGCCATAAGAGAGTGGCGCATTGACCAGGGGGTTGACATACATGACAAAATAAATGCCGGGTGGGCTGATTTAATAGTTAAGAAGAGATCCTTCCCGAAAAACATCATGCTTACCGAAAAAAGTAAAAATATGTTTTTTACCGCAAGCTATGATGTCGATAAATTCAGGCAGTTTGTTTTCGATAGCTCATTTTTGACCCTTTACAAAATTGATGATGCAACTATTGAAAAAATAAAAACTGATGACGTTGCGCTTCTTGAATTTGCATTCAGCTGGCTTGATTCAATTTTGTTTAAAGGAGAAAAAGTTACTGTAAATAAAGAAGAAGCTGAACGCAGAATAAAAAAATGAGTGAAAGGACCCCACATCCGTCAGCTAAAAACATGATTGTCGAGATCCGGTTTAACCGATCGATTTTTTGATCTTCTTTTTCTTGATCTTTGATATATTTCCGGATTGTATCTTCTTCTCTACCTACGCTGAATACATGATATCCTCTGGCCCAAAAATGCTGCCCTGTAAAATTTTTCTTGCGCCCAAAAGATTTTCTGGCAATATTGATAGAAAGCCGCTCTTTCTGTGAATTTTGAGCGGTTCACTTTGAGAGGGGCTTTCATACAATCCCGGAATTGTCAAACTTTGGGAGTCCTCCGGCATAACCGAAGGTTTACCATTTTTTAATTAACGATAAAGACATTAGGATTCTTTCCGGTAATACAGAAGCTAAACCACAGGAATACAAGCAGAAGATAACCATCTGATTAGAATAAATAATGCCTGACAACATGATTTCTCTCAGATCGTGGCATAATATAGCTACTCTCGTTGAAATCTGTGTTTTACATTGACAAAGGAGGAATCAGACATCTTATGGGGCTATTGTTTTAATGGGATACGAATAAGGCACAGCTAAACCCCAAAAACCATGGCATCTCTTTCGACGATATGATTTTACTGGTGGAATCCGAGGGAAACATGCAAAACGGTTTGCGGAGGGAAATAACGTCATTGTCATTGATCCCGACATAGCTGAGTATTTTCCAGATCATGACTCGGTCAACGATGCTCTCCGTAGTTTAACTACAATTATTAAGAGGCAGTAGAAGGCCGAACAAATCACTCCAGCGGACAATACCCGCTGAGTTTTGCATTAGCCTTGTAACTTCAAAAACTGAAAGGAGAACAAAGATGAGCGAAGGTAGCAAATGCCCGATAACGGGCAAATCCGGTAGAACCACTGCAGGCAAAGGCACATCGAACCGCAACTGGTGGCCCAACCAGCTGAACCTTGGCATCCTTCACCAGCACGCACCGGCCTCCAACCCGATGAGCCCCGACTTCAACTATGCAGCAGAATTCAAGAAGCTTGATCTGGCCGCCCTGAAGAAGGACCTGTCCGCGCTGATGACCGACTCGCAGGACTGGTGGCCAGCCGACTGGGGACACTACGGCGGCCTGTTCATCCGCATGGCCTGGCACAGCGCCGGCACCTACCGCACCGGTGATGGACGTGGTGGCGGCGGCACCGGCAACCAGCGTTTTGCGCCGGTCAACAGCTGGCCCGACAACGGCAACCTGGACAAGGCGCGCCGCCTGCTCTGGCCTATCAAAAGGAAATTCGGCAACAAAATCTCATGGGCCGACCTGATGATTCTGGCCGGCAACGTGGCGCTGGAGTCCATGGGCTTCAAGACCTTCGGTTTCGGCGGTGGTCGCGTGGACATCTGGCAGCCCGAGGAAGATATCTACTGGGGTTCCGAAGCCGAATGGCTGGGCGACAGACGCTACAGCGGTGACCGCGAGCTGGAGAACCCGCTGGCTGCCGTGCAAATGGGCCTGATCTATGTGAACCCCGAAGGCCCCAACGGCAACCCCGACCCCGTGGCTTCGGGCCGCGATGTGCGTGAAACCTTCGGCCGCATGGGCATGAACGACGAAGAAACCGTCGCGCTCGTCGCCGGAGGCCACACCTTCGGAAAGGCGCACGGCGCGGGCGACCCGAAACTGGTGGGCCCCGAGCCTGAGGCCGCCCCTCTGGAAGAAATGGGCCTGGGCTGGAAGAACAGCTTCGGCGCCGGCAAGGGCGTACACACCACCACCAGTGGTATCGAAGGCGCATGGAAACCCAACCCCACAAAATGGGACATGGGCTACTTCAACATGCTGTTCGGCTACGAGTGGGAGCTGACCAAGAGCCCCGCAGGCGCACATCAGTGGGTGGCGAAGAACGTCATACCGGAACACATGATTCCGGACGCCCATGACCCATCGAAGAAGCACCGGCCCATGATGACCACGGCCGATCTGTCGCTGCGCTTCGACCCGATCTACGAGCCCATCGCGCGCCGCTTCCACCAGGACCCGCAGGCCTTTGCTGACGCTTTCGCCCGCGCCTGGTTCAAACTGACCCACCGCGACATGGGGCCCAAAGTCCGCTACCTCGGCCCTGAAGTTCCAGCCGAAGACCTGATCTGGCAAGACCCGCTCCCCGCCGTCGATCACCCCCTGATCGACGACAAGGACATTGCCGACCTCAAAGCCAAGGTTTTGGCCTCGGGCCTGTCGGTGGCGGAGTTGATTTTCACTGCATGGGCCTCGGCCTCCACCTTTCGTGGCTCAGACAAGCGCGGCGGCGCCAACGGCGCGCGCATTCGCCTGGCGCCGCAAAAGGACTGGGAAGCCAACCAGCCGGCGCAACTGACCAAGGTGCTGGGCGTGCTCGAAACCATCCAGCGGACCTTCAATGGCGCCCAGACAGGCGGTAAAAAGGTCTCCATGGCGGACCTCATCGTGCTGGCCGGCTGCGCAGCGGTTGAAGCGGCGGCCAAGGCTGCCGGTCACTCGGTGGAGGCACCTTTCACCCCGGGTCGCGCTGACGCCTCGCAAGACCAGACCGATGTGAAATCATTCGCCGTGCTGAAGCCCGAGGCCGACGGTTTCCGCAATTACCAGAAGAAGGAATTCACCGTGTCGGCCGAGGAAATGCTGGTGGACAAGGCACACCTGCTGACCCTGGGCGCGCCCGAGATGACCGTGCTTGTCGGCGGCCTGCGCGTGCTGGGTGCCAACGTAGGCCAGTCGCAGCATGGCGTGTTCACGAAACGGCCTGGGACGCTGACCAACGACTTCTTTGTCAACCTGCTCGACATGGATACCGTGTGGAAGCCAGCGCCCAATGCCAGGGGCACGTTCGAAGGGCGCGACCGCAATACGGGCGAGCTCAAGTGGACCGCTACCCGAGTTGACCTTGTATTCGGCTCCAACTCGCAGCTGCGCGCCCTGGCCGAGGTGTATGCGCAGGACGATGCGAAGGAAAAGTTCGTGCGTGACTTCATCGCAGCCTGGAACAAGATTATGAACATAGACCGCTTCGACCTATTAACTCAGGTACGGAAGCAACAATTAGCGTAGCCGGGAAGAAGAGATCGACATTTATGAAAGGTAAAGAATAGAAGACGGCAGAGCAGCTGCAAAAGGCATCTTGAGCGGTTCAGGCGGGGTGTCCCAACCCTACCATTATCCGTAGGGCGGGGACACCCCGCCACTTATTCCATCCCTTATTAATACATATCATCCATATCTTCAGCCGGCATTGCAGGCGCTTTTTTCTTTTCCGGTTTTTCAGCAATCATCGCTTCTGTAGTCAGCATTAAACCTGCCACTGAAGCTGCATTCTGAAGGGCGAATCGCACCACCTTGGTCGGATCAATAACTCCTGCGGCCATCAGGTTTTCATAAGTTTCCGTTTGAGCATTAAACCCATAGTCATCCTTGCCTTCCAGCACTCTGTTGAGCACCACCAACCCTTCTTCTCCAGCATTCTGGGCAATTTGCTTCAGGGGCTCAGTCAGAGCTTGCTTTAAGATAGAAATGCCGCTTTTTTCTTCACCCTTGACTTTGATGTTTTCCAGCGCTTTAAGGCATCGCAAAAGCGCAACACCTCCGCCAGGGACAATTCCCTCCTCTACAGCAGCTCGAGTGGCGTTAAGTGCGTCTTCAACCCGCGCTTTCTTTTCCTTCATCTCCGTTTCCGTGGCAGCTCCGATACTGATTACTGCAACTCCGCCGATAATCTTGGCCAGCCGTTCCTGTAGTTTTTCGCGGTCATAGTCTGATGTAGTATCTTCAATCTGGGCGCGTATTTGCTTGACCCGTCCCTCAATTGCTGTTCTGCTGCCTGCGCCATCCACAATGGTAGTATTGTCCTTGTCGATTTTAACCGTCTTGCAGTAGCCCAGATCGCTTAACTTGATATTCTCCAGCTTTACCCCTATATCTTCAGAGATCATCTGACCGCCTGTAAGGATGGCGATATCCTCAAGCATAGCCTTGCGCCTGTCTCCATAGCCGGGAGCTTTCACCGCTGCCACCTTTAAAGTTCCTCTCAGTTTATTTACAATAAGAGTCGCAAGCGCTTCCCCTTCCACATCTTCTGCAATGATTAAAAGCGGCTTGCCGGATTTTGCCACATTTTCAAGCAACGGAACCATGTCTTTCATTATGGAAACCTTCTTTTCGTGTATAAGGATATATGGCTCATCAAGTGCCACCTCCATTTTTTCAGCATTTGTGACAAAGTATGGTGACAAATACCCCCTATCAAACTGCATACCCTCCACGATGTCTAAGGTTGTTTCCATGCTTTTGGCTTCTTCGACTGTGATCACGCCCTCTTTACCCACTTTTCCCATAGCTTCCGAAATCAGCTTGCCTATGGTTTCATCATTGTTTGCTGAAATTGCGCCGACCTGCTCAATCTCTTTCTTGTCTTTTGTCGGCTTGGATAATTTTTTCAGCTCTTCAACAACAACAGTTACACCCTTTTCGATTCCTCGCTTTAACGCCATCGGGTTCATCCCTGCAGATACCAGTTTATGGCCTTCTCGATAAATAGCCTGAGCAAGGACTGTTGCTGTTGTTGTGCCGTCTCCGGCCTTATCACTGGTTTTGCTTGCGACCTCCTTTACCATCTGCGCGCCCATATTCTGAAATTTGTCTTCCAGTTCAATTTCCTTGGCAACAGTCACTCCGTCCTTCGTTACTACAGGAGAACCAAAAGACTTCTGTAAAACAACATTATTTCCTTTTGGCCCCAGGGTCACTTTCACTGCATCAGCCAAAATATTTACACCATCAAGCATGGATTCACGGGCTTTAGATCCATAAGAAATAATTTTTGCAGACATTGTTAGTTCCTCCTTTTAATTCAAGATTCCCAAAATATCGCTTTCGCGCATAAAAATATGTTCCTCTCCATCGATTTTGATATCTGTTCCGGCGTACTTGGAGAAAAGTATTCTGTCCCCTTCCTTGACTTCAAGAGCAATCCGGGTGCCGCCATCGTCCAATTTTCCAGGTCCTGCTGCTATGATAATTCCTTCCTGAGGTTTTTCCTTGGCTGTATCCGGTATAATAATGCCGCCTGCTGTCTTCTGTTCTTCTTCCACGCGTTTTACGATCACTCTGTCATTTAATGGTCTGATTTTCATTTTTTATTCCTCCAACTTAATTAATTATTTCAATGAGTACAACCTTACCTGACATTTGGATGTAAAATAGATAATACATATTTTGTTTTTTGCAAGGGGGAAAATCGGGAACAAAGCATTTTTTTTAATCGTAACCCGGCAATCGCCCATTCGTTCCGGTTGCTTTTAAAAAAAATAAGCCAAAAAACCAAAAAAATCTTTTGAAAATATAGATAAAAATACTTTATCCTTTATGGCGCACAGAATGAAGATCTTCAGTCAGTCAACAATAAGCTTGCCGCAGCCAAATTATTTACAAGGACAATCGACCCCGAACTTGATGGATTAAACTTTCAGATTACATACGCAGGTGATGGGGATGCGACAGCAGGTCGCAACTTTATTGCCTTTGTCTCATGGGATCCCTCGACTGTTCCAACCTATGATGAGACAACAATATAAATAAAAAGTAATATAGCTGATCTTGGTGATCCGATTTATGCCGCACCGTTAATTTCAAATCTTAATTATTCTCCCGCATCCGCCACTCTTAATAGTAGTAGAAAGAATCAAGCAGGGTGAGATCAACAGGGAGGTTATTTCTCTCCGGTAATAAGATGAACAGCATCTGCCTTGAAAGAGGCAGCAATCTGCTCTCCGGGGGTGAGTTTGATGCCGTGGAATGTTCTCCTGTTTACATAAGCCGCCAGGGGGAAACCACAGTCCATGGTAATTTTCAGAAACGGGCCGACGGAGATGATGCCGGTGATTTTTCCAGGGAAAACATTCCCGCAATTTATTGATTGCTTAGTGGAGCGGATATCGATATCCACATTTTCCGGTCGTATGCCGCAAAACACCATTTCTCCCGGCGGCAGATTTCCAATAGCTTCTATGGCTCCTCCATTAACTGAGATCAGGACGGTGCCATCTTTGTTTTCCAGAACTATCCCTGGAATGACACTTTCCATTCCTACAAATTGGGCTACAAACCGGTTGGCCGGGCGGTTCATGACTTCGGGCGGAGAGCCGGACTGAACAATCCTTCCCTCATTGATCACCATGATCCGGTCAGACAGCCTCAAGGCCTCGGATTCGTCATGTGTGATCAGCACAGCGGAAATCCCGGTTTCGCGGATGATCTTTTCCATGTCGTTGATGATGGAATTTCTGGTCGGTGGATCCAATGCGGCAAATG
This sequence comes from Desulfonema limicola, assembly GCA_020723255.1. Lineage (GTDB taxonomy): Bacteria > Desulfobacterota > Desulfobacteria > Desulfobacterales > RPRI01 > RPRI01. Next base: position 16,497 of record DYJH01000026.1, read on the forward strand.
GTTCATCGAGAAATATTACCTCAGGGTTTGTGGCCAGAGCCCGGGCCAGTGAAACCCTCTGAGATTCTCCTCCGGATAATTTCCGGGCGGAACGATCAGCCAGATGGCTGATGCTGAACCGTTCGAGACTTTCCATAACTCTGATTCTTATTTCCTTGCGAGGTATTCCTCTGATTTTCAGGCCTGAGGCTACGTTATTGAACACGGTGGTGTCGAACAAAAGAGGTTCCTGAAAAACCATGGCAATTCTGCGCCGGTAATCCAGGGTTTCCTGGTTGGAACCGATTACCCTGCCCCGAAAGAGTATTTGGCCGGTAACGGGTTTGAGCAGACAACTGAGAGTCAGCAGAAGAGAGGATTTGCCGCTCCCGTTTGGACCGATAAGTGAGAGAATCTCATGGTCGCCCAGATAGAAAGAGGGAATGTCAAGGACGTTAACCCGCCCCCGGACGACCTTTAGATTTTCAGCTTCAATAAGCCTGGAAGCTCGATTCATCGGGGCCGTTCCCTTTGTTGAATTATAGTCAGGAGATAGTTCACCAGAAAAGTGAGCAGGACAAGAATAACCCCCAGGGCTATGGCCATATCAAAATTGCCCATCCCGGATTCCATGACCGTAGCCGTAGTCAAGACCCTGGAATAGCCTTTAATATTGCCGCCGACCATGATGGAAGCCCCGACCTCGGAAATTACCCCGCCGAATCCGGCCATGATTGCCGCCAGAAGGGGCAAACGCGCCTCCCGCAGGAGAAAGCCGATCATCTGCAAACGGGTGGCCCCCAGGGAAAGGATCTGAAGGCCAAGCTTGGCGGGGAGGTTCTGAATGGCGGCGATTGTTATGCCCATGACGATCGGTGTGGCGATGGTCGCCTGGGCGATGATCATCGCCGCCGGTGTATAAAGAATCCCGAGAAAGCCCAGGGGACCGTTGCGCCAGAGAAAGATCATAACAAACAGCCCGACCACCACTGGGGGCAGGCCCATACCCGTGTTAATCACGCTGACTAAAAACCTTTTTCCCGGAAATTTGTTCAAGGCAACTATCGTTCCGGTCGAAATGCCGATCAGCACACTGATGAGTGTGGCTATCCCTGAAATCTTAAGCGAGAGCCAGGTGATTCCCAGCACTTCCGGATTGAAGGTAAAAAAGAGCTGAAAGGCCTTGATTATTCCGTCAAGAATCAGTTCCATTACAGACCAAGTGACTCCGGTTTTTTGCCGGCATCCGGGACAAATAAGGGAGAACCGTATTTCTCCACACCGAACTTGCCGATGATCTCCTGGGTTTTCTTGGAAACCATAAATTGAGCGAAGGCATTTCCCCCGGCAGAGTTGACTTTTGGCCATTTAGCGGAATTTACCTCGATGACATGGTAAATATTTAGCAGAAGCGGCTCGCCCTCTATCATAATTTCAAGGCCGAGGTTTTTCTTTAAGGCCAGATATGTTGCTCTGTCAGTCAGGGCATATCCTTTCTTTTCTGCAGCAATATTGAGTGTTTGCCCCATGCCGAGTCCGGTCTGCTGAAACCATTTTTGTCCTTCCGGTGCAACCCCGGCCGCCTTCCAGAGCCCCTTTTCCTTGGAATGGGTTCCGGAATTATCGCCCCGGGACAGGAATAATGACCCGGATTGGACAATCATCTTCAACGCTTCTTTGGTTGATTTCATTCCTTTAATCTTGGCCGGATCATCAGCAGGGCCTACAATGATGAAGTCATTATGCATAACCAACATGCGGTTGATCCCGAATTCTTGAGCGATGAAGGCTTTTTCTGCATCCGGGGAGTGGACTAAAAGCACATCGGCTTCCCCCTTTTCCCCCATCTTCATTGCCTGGCCGGAGCCTACAGAGATCGTTTTGACAATAAAACCGGTATCTTTTTCAAAGACCGGAATCAGAACATCGAGAAGACCCGAGTCCTGGGTGCTGGTGGTAGTAGCCAGGATGACATTCTTTTGCATATTTTCAACAGCTATGGCTGAAGATAGAGAAAATACGAATAACAGGACTGCAATCATCACCAATAACTTACTTGCAAAACATTTCATGTTCTTTGTTCTCCTTTTTTTAATATAGAAATGTCCTTTTTTGAAGAAAATTTTTATATACAGCGATCACTTCCCATGAGCGGCTTTCCATTCCAGTGAATCAGGGAAAAACAATGGGCTTCCGTACTTGTCCTTCCCGAAATCCTGTACGATTAACTGTCCCTTATCCGTTGCCGTCAGCCAGGTGATAAATGTCAAGGCATCCTTATGGTTGACTTTGGAGAATTTAACCTGATTCACAGGAATAAGGGAGATGAAGTTGAGAAGCGCTTCATCATTTTCCACAAGGATCACCAGTTTGATACTTTTCTGCAGGGAAATAAATGTAGCCCGGTCTATAAAGGTATAAGCGCCCTGCTGATCAGTGTACTTAAGAGTCGCTGCATTTCCTTCACTTCCTTTCTCATAAACCTTATACCAGGGGCTACTTGGTTTAATGCCGGTCTTTTCCCAGAGTTCCATTTCCGACACATGAGTCCCTGATTTGTCGCCCCGGCTGACAAACAGAGCCCCCTTGGCGGCAATCATTTTGAGGGCCTCCGCAGCTCTCTTAACACCCTTGATACCTGCCGGGTCTGCATCCGGTCCGAGGATGACAAAATCATTATACATAAAAGGAATGCGATTTGTTCCAAACCCTTGCTTGACGAACTCATCTTCGAGGGATTTGGCGTGGACCATTACTAAGTCGACGTTCCCCTGCCTGCCGATCTTCAGGGCCTCACCGGTTCCAGCGCCGACATGACGGACCCGGATGCCGGTTTCCTTTTCGAAGGCATCCTCGAGAACCGTTACGATCCCGGAATCGATGGGACCTATAGTGCTGGCCATGAAAACTAATTGACTTCCTTCGTCCGCAAAGGCCGAACAGGAAACAAAAAACAGCAATACTGCCAAACAGGTAACAAGAAATGTTTTCACAGGTGTTCCTCCTTTTTTTCGACCGATAAACTCCTGCCATGGGTATACCTTGGCAATACCCAATAATGACCTAAGATTTTTTAATTATGTATGCCAATTTTGACATGTTAGTCAATAATAATATTAAGATTGCTTCTAAATCCAGAAATGTTATATTAAGTAAGCACAATAAATATGAAATAATTCGGAAAGCTTATCTCTGTTAAAGGATGGGGAAAAGGAAGTTATGTGACCCGCCATCAGATGTTTGTTCATCCGGACATTCCATATACTTCACATAACAGCGAAATGTGCTTTTCCACAAATATTACAGAATAGATATAAACGGAAACATAATTCTTGATTTGGAATAAACCGAACCCGTATTAGCTGATCAACATTTTTCTTATTATCTTACCCGGTAAAGTCTCCGCAGCCCTCAAAGCTCCTTCCGGGCAGACCTCGATACAGCAGTAACATCTGATGCATTTTTCGTAATCAAAATATAGTTTCTTTTTATCATGAGCAATAGAACCGGCCGGACAGTATTTCCAGCATTCGCCGCATAACCTGCACAGACTATTATCAGCAAATGGTCTTTGAATAAAATGTCTTCGTAAACTTTTTTGCATAAACTTTGGCCCAAACACAAGACGATCCTGGTCCGGAAAAACAAAACCGCTTACCTCTTTAAAATCACCTGTAATATTGATATCATATTCAGTTAAATTAATATCTTTTGCCGCTTTATTTGTAGGAAGAATATCGGGGTCAATGCCAAGCATTCTGCATATGGAAATATCCACGCTAAATGCGCATTTGCCGCCTATCAACCTCCCTATATATCTTGGAGTCCCGCCTTTGCCCGGTCCCTGCCCTTCCATTCCCAGTATGCCATCTACAATTGTTGCCTGCGGGTTGACCGCTTTGTAAATGCGCACAATAAGACTTGCAAACATCTCCCTGTTAATTCCGCTTCTTAAATGCCATTCCGGCTTTTTCATGCCAACTATACAGCCGAAAATATTTTTTACTCCAAGAGTGAGAAACATCTGGGCATGGGATTTAAGTTTTGCGACATTAATAATAAAATCAGCTTCCATCGCATCTTTTGAGATATCAATAAATCCAAACGGTTCTCCGATATCAACTTTTACCGATGTCTTGAATGCTTTAAATTCCACATCGAGCCCTTTAAAGACTTTATTGTATCCGCCTTCTTTTAAGATTTTATCAAAAAGACCGACAGCGGGACTGTCTGATATCTGAACGCTTGCCCCTTTTTCCAAAATATATTCTGCTGCCGCTTTTACTACCAGAGGATGGCTTATCACCGCTGCTTCAGGATTTGCAGGCAAAAGCATGTTCGGCTTTATTAGAACTTTCATAGATTTTCTGATGGATGATCCGCATATTGAATCAATCATTTCAAAGACAGAAGGCTTTAATACAGCATAATCATATTCCGCTTTCCTGAAAACAACCTCTTTCATCTTCCCTCCGACAAAATAATTCTTCCCTGCTTGCTAAAAATACCTTTATTGAATATAGATCATACAATGAATATTGCAAGCAGCGAAAATTCTCTCCCAAAACGTATCAAAAGGCATGTAACCGGCCGGGAAAAAAGTTTTTTTGCCTCAACATCCCCCGGACTTGAATCTGTATGCCTCAATGAGTTGGATGATGAGCTTAAAGATTTTCTGTCTCAAAGATTTGCCGCCGGAAAAGCTTTTGTTGAAGATAAAGGAGGCATTAATTTTAAAGGGCGCATACAGGACTGTTATATTTCCAACCTTTATCTACGCACTGCAAACAGGGTTCTTATGCGAATCGGAGAATTTAAAGCTACTAATTTTTTGCAGCTTGAAAAGAAGCTTTCAAAATTTCCGTGGGAGCTTTATCTGCCCGCAAGCGAAAACTTTCTACCAGAGATAAATGTTTCGACAAAACAGTCAAGACTATATCATAAAGCGGCTATCTCCCAGATTTTTTCAGAAAGCATCAATAAACTACCGGCACAAAACGGCACTTTATCTTCTTTTAAACCTTTACTGACACAGAAAATATTTGTGCGTTCCGTTAATGACAGGTTCGAAATATCAATAGACAGCAGCGGAGAACTTCTTTACAGGCGGGGAATAAAAACCCACATTGCAAAAGCTCCCTTAAGAGAAACAATTGCTGCTGCAGTTTTGAAATTATGCGGATATAATGGAAGCGAAATCCTGTTCGATCCAATGTGCGGGTCAGGAACTTTTTCAATAGAAGCGGCAATGATAGCTCAAAATATTCCTGCCGGCTGGTTCAGAGGTTTTGCCTTCATGCATTGGCCATGCTATGCCCCTGAAAGCTGGGCATATTTAAAGAGAAAAGCGGAATCGCAGATTAAAAGCATTTGTACTCCTACGATCTTTGCATCGGATATTGATTTAATAGCCTGCGATGTGTTTTTGTCATGCATCAAACAGTATGACTTTCTCAAAATGATTGATGTCCGGCAAAAAGATTTTTTCGATCTTTCATCTTCGGTTTCAAAAGAAAAAACTGGCCTTATCGTTATTAACCCTCCTTACGGACACAGAATGGGAAACGAGGCGGAAAGCATTAAACTTTTCCAAAGCATATGCAAAAAACTTAAAAAAGACTTTTCTGGCTGGAAGGTCGGAATCATAGCATCAGACATCACATTGTTAAAGAATCTTCCATTCATGCTGAAATCTCAAACCCTTTACCACGGAGGCCTTAAAATATGCCTTCTTTATGGAAGAATAATATGACCATAATTAAGCGAACTTCATATTAGTCTTGACTATTTTGAAGTTTGCTTCATAATAGCCATATGGAACGATATCTGGATAAATTCATCCGCAAAGACCTGGAAGAAAAAATAGTGCTTCTTTCCGGGCCGAGACAAGTCGGGAAAACAACGCTCTCGAGACAATTAACAACCTCGCATGTTTATTTGAATTACGATGCTTCGCCGGACCGGAAAATTATTCATGCCCAGGAATGGAACAGAGATGCCCAACTGGTGATTTTTGATGAACTCCATAAAATGAAAAAATGGAAATCATGGATCAAAGGGGTTTATGATACCGAGGGTATTTCCCCGTCTTTGCTTGTTATGGGCTCGGCCAGATTGGATACTTATAGAAAAGGAGGGGAATCTCTGGCTGGACGCTTTTTCTATTACCGCTTGCACCCATTGACGGTTAAAGAGATATGCTATTCCCTTGGCGATAAATCTGAAACAGCGCTGGATAAGCTACTTAAACTTGGCGGTTTTCCGGAACCGTATTTAAAAGACAACGAAACGTTTGCAAAGCGGTTCCGTAAAATCCATACGGACACGATCATCAGAGAAGATCTCCTGGATTTGGAAAGAGTGCGTGATATCAAATCCATCGAAATTTTAATTGACTTGCTGCGAAACCGTGTCGGATCAACCACCTCCTATGCATCTCTTTCAAATGGCCTTCAGGTATCCATTAACACGGTTAAACATTGGCTGCAGATTTTGGAAAATCTATATATCATTTTTCCGGTCAGACCTTACCACAAGAATATAGCTCGCAGTCTTTTAAAAGAATCAAAATATTACTTGTATGATACCGGGTCCGTCGAAGGAGATCTGGGTGCAAAGCTGGAAAACACAGTTGCCTGTGCGCTTCTACGCGAGCTTCATTTTTTAGAAGACACAACCGGCAGCAGAGTGGCGCTTTATTACCTCAGAGATAAAGAAAAACACGAAGTTGATTTTCTGCCTGTTGTCGACAACAAACCCCTGTGCATGATTGAAGTAAAAGTGAGCGAAGAAAATTTTTCGTCCTCATTGTTCAGGTTTCATAAAAAACTGGAAACGGCAAAACCCTTCCAGATTGTGTACGGGCTTAAACGCAAAAAATCCAAGGATATGGCAAAAATGTTACCTGCTCACGAATTCTTAAGAGATTTGGAATTGTTGTGAGGAAGAATTACGGCTTCGATATAAAATGAGTAAGGACGGAGGAACCGGCATGGAGATGATTAAGTACCTGTTTGAATTTATAATGCATATCGATGTGCACCTCGGTGCAATTATAAAGGATTATGGTCTCTGGACATATTTAATTCTATTTTTAATAATTTTCTGTGAAACAGGTTTGGTTATAACTCCTATATTGCCCGGTGATTCACTTTTGTTTGCCGCCGGAACATTTGCCGCAATCGGGTCGCTGGATGTAACGTGGCTGTTTGTTCTTCTTTCGATCGCTGCTATTGCCGGAGACACAGCAAACTACTGGATTGGCAGCTTAATAGGATCAAAAGCTTTTAATTTTGAGAATGTGCGCTTCTTAAATAAAGAGTATCTCGACCGCACACATCAATTCTATGAAAAATATGGCGGGAAAACAATCCTTATAGCTAGGTTTGTACCCATTATAAGAACCTTTGCTCCTTTTGTTGCCGGTATCGGAAGCATGACCTACTGGAGATTTATATTTTATAATATCATCGGCGGCATCAGCTGGATAGCAATTTGTGTGTGTTCCGGATATTATTTCGGAAATCTGCCAATAGTTAAGAAAAATTTCAGCCTTGTTATACTTGCCATAATTATTATTTCCATAATGCCTGGAGTTATAGAATTATTGAGGCATAAATACGAACAAAGGGTAAAATGAAAAAAAACAGTGGTAAGCTTTTATTTAAATGTTAAGGGAAAGTGCTATGAATGGAAAAATTGAAGAAGATTTGAACGCTCTGTGCGAAGAGGCCAAAAAATTAGGGGCAGTTTATGCGAAAGCAATTAAATCATCTGGTGTTATAGTTGACCTGCGGGTTAATCTTAAATGCCGGGTTCCGATCTGCGCTTTTTATGGCAATAGTTTTATGTGCCCTCCTAATGTGATGAGCGCTTCCGAATTTCAGGAAATACTCTCCAGATATTCTTATGCAGTAATTGTTCAAGCTGAAAAGTCATTTCCGGATGATATAATTCAAACAACACAAAAAGAAGTTAATTTTACTGAAGTATTTAAGGATAAGAATTATTTGAAGTCTCTGCTCTCCGCTGCCAAGGAATTCGATGAGATCATAAATAAAATAGAAAGCAAGTGCTTTGGTCTGGGATACCGTTTTGCCGCAGGTTTTGGCGCCGGAGCTTGCGGGCTATGCGACGAGTGCGCGATAAAACATCCGGGGGAGCCTTGCAGACATCCTTTTCAAGCCAGGCCATCTATGGAGGCAGTAGGAATAGATGTGTTTAAGACAGCCGAAAATGCCGGATTAAAATCCGGTCCTCCGTCAATGGATAAAGTAACCATTTACGGGATGGTTTTAGTGGATTAACCTTGACTTAAGTCAAAGACATATCTTCCCTTTTTGGTATTATAAAATTAAATGAGGGGGGTAATTATAATGAACATTCTTAATGATACGGTAAAACTTGTTAAAAACCGTTTGGGTAGTGAATTTGAAAGCCTTGCTGTAGAAAGGCTTGTCATGGGTATTTTTTTTACAGGTGTAAAACTTTCAAACCAGACGGCAGGAATCTGTTTTACGCCAATCAAGGAAATTCCCGAGGCGGTATGTTGCCCGAGTTCAGCAGGAAAGACCATTAATCCGGCTAAGGTAAGCGGCATAAAAGCAATGGATCTTCTTTCGAACTTATCTTCCAAAGAACCTCTTAAAATTGCCGCCGCCATTGCTACGCTAAATGCACTTAGCGCCACATGCTTTAATAAAGGACTCATCGGTGACTGCAAATTAACCATAAACATGGATGCCAAAGATGCTGTGGATCTGTCTGCAAGTCGCTCGGTTGTGCTGATAGGCGCACTTGTCCCATTTCTTCAGGCGCTAAAAAAAAGAGGCGGAAGCTGGTGGATTATAGAAAAAGATCAACGTACTTTAAGATCTGATGAAATGGCGCATTTTGTTCCGGTCGGGAGATCCAGTGAAGTTATCCCAAAAGCCGATGTGCTTGTTGTAACTGGAGTAACTCTTGTAAATCATACTCTTGAAGCCATACTTGAGCTGGCTAAGTCCGATGCTGAAGTAGTGGTTGTTGGTCCAACCGCAAGCATGCTGCCTGAACCTATGTTCGAACGCGGCGTAAGCGTGGTGGGTGGAGTATTGGTAAAAGAGCCTGACAGATTGCTGGATGTTCTGGCGGCAGGAGGCTCGGGATATCATTTTCTGGATAGTCTTGCCGACAGGATTGTTTTTAGTAAAAATTAAGTGAATAGAATGGAAGATGAGATCAAAGGGTATCAGTTTGAGACATGCTTCGGCATGGGGAATTGCCCGCACTGTGTTATTTCTTCTGATATAATCGCTAAAAATCTGGAAGATATTTTAAGAAACAGAGATCTCAAGTCTTTTTTAAAAAAAAGGACTGGCGGGTCCCTGAAAATGCACCATGAACTCAGAGTTTCAATTTCAGATTGTCCGAGCGCATGTTCGCGTCCCCAGATTGCTGACATAGGGCTGATAGGAGCGTGCATCCCGCATATAACGGATAACTATTGTAACTCATGTGAAGCCTGCATAGAAACTTGTAAAGAAGACGCTATCTCTTTAAATAACGACAGACCTGCAATTGATAATAAAAAATGCCTTTACTGCGGGCAATGTATTGATGTTTGCCCAAACGGCGTGCTCATGAAAGGCAAAACAGGATACAGAATTCAACTTGGAGGAAAACTGGGAAGACATCCGAGGCTTGCTGAAGAAATTCCAGGGATATTTGAGCCCGACGATGTGGTAAATATAGTGGAAAAATGTTTGGACTACTATCAGATGCATAACAAAAAAGGAGAACGGTTCGGTGAAATTCTGGTGAACAAGGGGAGAGGGAAAACATTGGATGATATCTTCCGGTATCTTTTACTTCATTTCATATAGAATGCCGTTTGCGGCATAAAACGACTTCCAACGAGTTCATCTATCAATTATGGATTTGATAGTTATTCTTTCCCATCTGTTTAGCCAGATGCATTGTTTTTTCTGCTATTTCGATAATCTTATTTATGTCTGATTCATCAATAGGATAACAGGAAATTCCTATATTAGAGCTGACGATAACTTCTTTCCCATTGTCAACAGATATCGGCTCAGAAATGGATGAGATCAGACGCTTTGCAACGGTACTGGAGTGCATTTTATATTTTATATCGGTTAATACTATCACAAATTCATTTTCACCGAAACGGAAGCAGAAATCATTTGCCCTTGTAGCATAATTCATTCTTTCAGCGCATTTTTTATAAACCTGATTGGCAACTTGCTGTCCCTTATTGCCATTTAAAGCTTCATGTGGGTCAATACTGATAAAAAGAAAGCATATTATCTTAGCAAAATTTTTTGCATCCTCGGCTAATTGCTCGCTTACCCTGGTAAAACACTCCTTGTTTAACAATCCCGTCAAAGAATCAATTGTAAACTCAAACTCTTTTTTTGAAGATAATAAAATTATGGAATAGGTACTATCAAGAATGATTTTTTTTGCATGTTGTATAGCATTTTCAGATTGGTGTCCCGGGGATACTTCCGGATTACTGCTTTTATTGAGAAGAGATGAAACCTCTTGATTTATAATTGATTGATCAAACAAGGTGTTTTTATAAATCATCGACCTGTTTTTTAGAAGGCACGCTCCCTGATCTATATTTTGTATTATTTTAATAAAAAACTCTTCATTTTTCTCCATAAATAAATCCCCTTTTTTGATTACTACAAGAAAGCCTTACCGGTTTCAATATCTATAAATTGGTTATTGATTATTTTAATATGGAATATTTTGTAATTTTAGTCAATTATATTATAGAACAGAGCCAAAACCTGGTCAAGAAAAAATAAATTGCCGGATTGATAATACACTTGCCTTCGTATAGAGTTTCTGTTTATGATTTTCATTAGTGCTTGTAATATATCTGTTCCTGATAATAACTTTTTTTTAAAAACGCCTAAGGAGAAATGCAATTAGTATGGATCCGCTTAGGTCACTTAAACAGATTTCAAAATTTATCTCGTATATACTTGAACGTCATCCCGAAGAGTTTGGCCTTGTACCGGACGAAAACGGATATATAAAAATAAAAACTCTGCTCTTGGCATTAAATGAAGAAGAGGGATTTAAATTTGTAAGGCGGCGCCATATAGACAATATTTTGTCTCTGATACCTGACTCTCAACTCGAAATAAAAAATGATCTGATACGTTCAAAATACAGGGATAATTTGCCAAAACAGACGGTTTCTGCAAAGCCGCCCAAGCTTCTTTATGTCTGCGTGAGGAAAAAAGCTTACAGCTACGTACTGGAAAAAGGCATATCTCCTGTCGGCAATAACATGGTGGTTTTATCGCCTTTAAAGGAGATGGCGGAAAGAATAGGAAAACGTTTCGATCAATCGCCGGTTTTACTTACAGTAAATGTGCAAAAAGCTCTTGAGACCGAAGTAATTTTCTACGATTACGGAGAACTGTATATCTCAGGCATTATCCCCGCAGGATGTTTTACCGGGCCTCCATTACCGAAACAAAAAGAAGAACCCGAGCATGCAGAAAAACAGATAGAATACTTTCAACAACCCATTGCCGGAAGTTATTTTTTAAACCTGGAAATTGAAGAAGATAAACAAAAGAGAATGAAACTGAAAAGGAAGAAAAAAGAAATTGATTGGAAAAAAGAAAGAAAGCGTATGAGCAGAATTAAAATTTAGCTATATTCCTATATGTTACCAAAATCAGGTTTACGTTAAAAATATTAAAGATAAAATCTTTTTAAATAACCCCCTGCTTATTGTCAGGGTAATTTTGAGGTTGCAGCTCTTATAAATTACCTATCAGTTATATATAAATTGTCAATACATACATCTGTGTGCATAAAAATTATCAATTTGACAATATATTTTTTAATCAATAAGTTAAAGCCACTTTTATCTCTTTACACAAAATAACAATCAACAATCACGTATATTGATTTATTTATAATGGAGAATGTCATGAAAGTTGCCTATATTTTTTCAACTTCCAATGCACACTATACTTTGAGCAATATGATTGTACCCCAAATAGAATCCGGAGCACACGGATTTGAAGTGTGCGGCATGTTCTTTTTTTTAGACAATACATTTATGCTGGTAAAAGGCAATGATGTGGGAGAACGTCTCTCTATTATTGCCGCAAAAAAAGGAATGCTGCTCATGGGCTGTGATAAATGTGTCATTGATCGCAGAATCCAGGACAGCCTTGTGAAATCGGCAACAATAGGCTGTTTCCCTGATTTACACAAGGCGCTGGCCGGAGCGGGTATTGAACAGGTGATTACACTTTAATGAGTCGGAGGATGTTTGAAATGAATAGCCCCTATTCAGAAAAAACCGAAACATCTGAAGAAATATCTCATTCTGCTTTGCAGAAAGAATTGCAAACCGTTTCTCATAAATGTATCAACTGTAGGCTCTGCCAACAGGAATGTGAATTTCTAAGACAATACGGCAAACCCAAAGAGATTGCAGATACTTTCGATCTCACGGACAATCCATTTAAAACAATGGCATTTGAGTGCAGTCTCTGCCGCTTGTGTGAGGCCGTTTGCCCGGTGGAGGTGAATCCGGCGGACATGTTTCTTGAAATGCGGCGGGAGGCTGTAAAGCAAGGAGCCGGTGTGTTTACTGAACATGACGGCATTTTGTCATATGAAAAAAAAGGCACATCAAAGCTGTTTACCTGGTATGGTTTGCCGGAAGGATGTGATACAATTTTTTTCCCAGGCTGCGCCCTTCCCGGCACCAGACCTGATATAACGCTCGCCATGTTTGAACGCATTCAACAACAAATCCCATCTGTTGGAATCGTGTTTGACTGCTGTACAAACCCCTCTCATGACCTGGGGCGGGATGCCTTTTTTAATACCAT
>DYJH01000027.1:0-16656 GCA_020723255.1 Desulfonema limicola
TACACGGATTTTGAGGCATCTGCCGAAGGCTCCGAATATATCCGCCACAGCCTTCGATATCCGCCTAAAAAGTAAACACTGTTCGTACTCAGGCGGAATCGTATAGGTTAGAGTATGTGGTAAAACACTAAAAGTGTCCTGAGGCTAATAAGTACTATCAACACTCCAACCAAGACCATAAATGGTTTAACCGGAATGTGTTTTGCCAGCCAAGCGCCCAAGGGAGCGGCCACTACCCCGCCGACAGCAAGCCCCAAAATGATCCGCCAATTTGAGAAACCGAGTGTTAAGACAAACGTCACAGAAGCGGATAATGTGACAAAAAACTCAACAGCATTCACGCTCCCGACAGTTTTTCTGATATCGTTGCCTCTGACTATCAGATTGGATGCTACGATAGGTCCCCATCCGCCTCCGCCGACGGCATCAACGAATGCGCCGATAAAACCGACCGGAACCAGTTGACTGATGACTTCACGGGGAGGAAACTCCCGGAATGCCTTAATGATGATTACGATTCCAATCAACATCAAATAACCTGCGATATAAGGGCGGAATTTCTCACCGGGAAAGTTCGATAAAATGTATGCGCCAAGAATCGCTCCCATGACGGCCGGCAACAATAGTTTGCGAAAGAGCATGCTGTCCACATTTCCAAAAGCGCGGTGAGAAAGCGCCGAAGCTCCGGTAGTAAAGCACTCAGCAGCATGTACTGTGGCGCTGGCAGCTGCCGGCGGCACGCCCAAAGACAAAAGAACTGAAGAAGCTGTCACTCCATAACCCATTCCAAGCGCCCCGTCAATCAGCTGGGCAATAAATCCTGCAACTATATATAAGATGAACTCTTGTGTGAACATTGATCCTCATTATGATTATTCTCTTAAGAGCCAAATAATATGAATGTAACCCGGCATTACAGTTATTCGGATGGTCGGGAATTACGGCTGTTCCTGCGACATCAGTATTTTAAGGTCATAATCGCCGCTTAGAAAAGCCTCCTTGAACAGATCGACGGAATTTTCATTGACCATAGCGGCATCCATCTGCCGGAAGAACTGAAAGAGGCTTCCTACCATTTCCAGATGAACGACGGTCTCTTCCTGGCTTGCCTCGCTCAGGCGGGCATTTACCATATCGTGACTTTGGCGGACAGCAAACCCGTGTTCCTTGAGGATGCCGGCTATCGCTCTTGTCCTGCGGCTTCGGCGGATGAAATCCGCCGCTCCTCCCCTGAATGTCAGGCTTATGTAGTTTTTATTCGGAGTTTTGCCGCAATAGGTATCCACAACATTGAAATGATACCCGACCCGAGCAGCGTAGTTCAGATAATTATCGGAAATTATAGCATAGCAGGGATCACGAAAAGTGGATTCTCCCTCCGGGCTATTTACTGCATGGCGCATCATGATGGAGAAGAACCCGCTTATATCGATCGGCTTTGCTCCGAACCGGGGGATTTTTTTGTGCAACATCCCCTTCAGCATAGCGGCAAGGGGCACGGAGATAACCTGGGATCGCTTTACTTTATTGCTCCCGTGCGTGTCTGCGATGCCGCCGCCAAGATCAATGAGATACAGATCGATAGGAAGAAAAACATCCAGGTAATAAGCCGATGCTCTTAGGTCTCCGACATTACTGCCCATCATAAACATCTCTTCATAAGACTTTTCGTGAACATAACGGGCGATATCATGGAGTGTCCTGCACCCATCCGCTGTGAATTCATGAGAACCCGGATCAGTCAGGTTAAGAGGCGCAACTATCTCAACAGCTCTTTCGAGAAGCCTGAAACCTGGAGATGTGGGTTTTTGTTTCCATGGGATGCATACTTCGCTTTCAGTTTCTTCGGTAAATGGAACGTTTCCCTCATATACAAAGCCTCCTCCGGCATCCACGGTAACAATTGTACCCGGAGGAATATTCAATGTTGCCGTTTTGGTATTTACTAAAGTCGGCACTTGAAACTCCCGGGCAAGGGATGCCATATGGCCGGTGGTGCTTCCAAAGTCTGTTACAATAGCTCTGGTCTTCGAAATGACACGTGTAAACTTCGGAGAAGGCCGTTTGGCAATCAGAATCGCGCCTTCCGGAAAGTGATCCATATCTTCATTTTCATTCAGGTGCACAGCCGTACCGGAAGCCATGCCCGGGCAGGCAGTTTCGCCTTTATTGATCAACACCGGAAAACCGGCAACAGGCCGGTCTGAGTGAGAGACCCGGCTGATGAGACGCAATGGCCTTGACTGAAATATTATGAGCCGCCCATTCTTATCCACCCCCCATTCAATATCCTGAGGTCCGCCGAAATGTGATTCCAGTTGAAGAGCCCACCGTGCGATCTGTCGCGCTTCATCATCGGTAAGACAATCCCGGCCGATCTCATCCGGATCTAAAGCCACCTCTTTCAGTTTGGCGCCTGGTGAAGAAACCAATAGAGCCTTTTGTTGAGAAGGTGTTCGGACAATATCTAACTCAATATTATCTCTTGATACCAATATGGTTTCAGGCGAGGTTTTGCCGTCCACCAGTGTTATTCCCAGTCCCAGTATAGCCTGAATCAGGACATATCCTGAATCCGGTTGGTTGGGATCCTTTGAGAAAGCAACCCCGCTTTTTACGGTGTCCACCATGGCGATAAATCCTACCGCCATTTCCAGCGACTCACTGATGATTCCATGAAGAAGCTGGTAGTGAATCGCTTCAGTGGAATAAAGACTTCCGACCACACGCAGATATGCTCCCGGAAGTTCTTCCCTGTTGACATTAAGAACTGTTAAAAACTGGCCTGCATATGAAAAATCGCTGTCTTCTCCCAGAGCGCTGGAGCGAACAGCCATTAATGGTTTTTCCCCGGCTCTGGCGCAGAGCCGGTCATAATGCCCTAAGATTGCTTCCTGGAGGCCTGACGGAACTTTTGTCTTTCCGATCATTTCGCTCAGTTCATGGCTGATCTTTGCCACATCTCTGGATTCTGAAAGAAGCTCCATATGCCTGTCCTGAACCCACGAACGTATCCCGCTTTCCTCCATGAGCATTCTGAAACCTTCCGTGGTTACCACAAATCCGTCCGGCGCCGGCAAGTGAAGCACATTCTTTATTTCGCCAAGGTTTGCCATTTTGCCGCCTGCCAGATCGGCCTGATTTTGAAAAAGAGCGGGCATTTCCAGAACGACCGCAGAGGAAACCTGAGTGGCCGGCTCTTCGAGCAGCAATTTCAGCGCTGCGGTAATGCGGTCCAGAGGTTTTTTCAGATCTGAGTAGCGGTCTCCGGATATTAAATTCAGACTTTCAACCATAGCATAGGCATCGGCAATGGCGCGCATGACCTTACGCTTTGTGAAATAAGGATCTATAAGCCCCATGCAAAGGATTTTATGCTCCAGATCGGCTGTTGTTTTGAGAAAACTGTTGTTTGCGGATATAAGTTTTCGAAATTCGGTGTGATATCTCTTGAGCCTGGCCACCTGAGCGGCCGAATCAACATTTATGTTTCTGCGCAGCCCGATTGCTTCAAGAAAAAAAAGAAGGCCACCCCATATTTTGGCAAACATCCGATTTGTGCTTGCCGGGTCTGATTTTTCGGGAGGTTTTACATCATCCATCAACCTGTCCGCCTTTTGGTGCTTTATGGGTGAAAGCGTTATGCTCTTATTCCCTGCGCTGCTGCGCTCTCTATGAGTTCGACCAGTTTCAAAATGGGATATGGTTTCAGCAGATAGGCAAAAGCGCCGCTTTTTAGAGAGTTTTCTTCATCAGGCAAGGAAAAATGTCCGGTCAAAAGGATAACGAGGGCCGGCAGTGAAAGACGTTTGATTTCAGAAAGCACCTGCACTCCGCTCATTCCGGGCATTTTGACATCAAGGACCACCACATCGAAATTTCCATTAATGATCCGCGCCAGACCGGAAAGCCCGTCTGATGAAACCTCGACATCAAAGCCCCGGCGGGAAAGCACCCTGCTCAGGCTGGCCGTGAAATCAACTTCATCGTCAACAAGCAATACCTTAATGTTTTTCATTGGCGCCTCATTTTTTTCCGGAGGAACTTGATCATGCCGCGCGCGCTTTTCTTTCGGAGCGCATGTATCAAAATCGGTTCCGATGCCGGTTCAAGTGTCTCCACCTCCACCCATCGGGTGGGAAGCAAGAGGCCATGCAATATTCCCAATATTCCCAATCCTACCATAAAAGGACCGGTTATGGAAAGATGAGAATAAAATACAACGGCAAAACCAGCTATTGCCGCGCCCATACCCATCTCACCGATCCTTATCTGGCGTCTGACCCGCACCGATCCTATGCTCTGCAGAGGGACCTGTTTCATGGAAAACTTATCATCCTTGTCGGCGCTGGGCGGCTTGCCGGGCATTAATATGGATTTCAGAAGAAAAAGGCTGCTGTCCGTGGCGAATAAACTGATATTCTCCTGTTCCGGCTCCCTTAGCACCGAGTGCGTCAGTTTAAAATGTGACCGCAATACATGATGCTCACAGACAATGTGTTCATCCTTTTTCATCTTCATCCGGATGAGCGCGCGATAGAGATCCAGCGTACGGTCGGTCAGCTCGTGCTGAAACTTTTTCTCGGTAAGATCGCCTATCGCGCGTTTAGGATAAAGACCTCTTATAACAGCCCTGTGGGCATCTATCTCCTCATTAGTCATCGTAAGGATATTCTCCCGGCGATGGTTTTGATGCATGAAGCCCAGGCATCAGGGTGGTGACAAGGGCCACAGCAATAACAAAAACTACGGTAAACGCCATCCAGGGATCCCATTCCTTGATAGTGGATTCCCAGAGAAAATACCCGAATATCCCATACAGAATAATATTTGCAATAATACTCATTATTACCCCTCCTCTCTAACCGATTACTTTATCGTGTAGCCAAAATATATAGATCACGGCGGAAATTCCCAGGCTGATTGTCAGCAGTGTGATCCAGTACCCTATCATGCTGTGATAAAACCATCTCATTATATTATTCTCCTTTTATAGGTTAAGTTATAATACATAAGGTCAAGCCTATTTTTGCACTACCAGCGACGGTATCCAGTCGGGAACCGATTTGCCTTTTTGGTAACGGACCGCGAAAAGAACCAGCGACATGATAAAGAAGCACAGGAAAAACATCTCCCCTAAGGTAAAGACCACGGCAAAGAAGGAGAGTACGGCATACTTTGATCCTGTCAGCATATAGGCAAGCCGCAAAAAAGCGCCGACTGTCGCCAGAATGAGCGAGTAACTGAGGATATAGCGGATTGCGGGCCCGCGTACATAAGCTGTCGCAATACTGCCGAATTGCGCCCCGAACATGGCGCCCACGATCATGAAGAGAACGGCGATAAAATCGACATTTCCCATCATCGAGTGCCTCAGTGCGCCATAACCGCCGGAAACGATGATTTCGAGCAGATCCGTACCCACAGCTATATGTGTGGAAGCGCCTACAACATAGATAAGCGCAGGCACACGGACAAACCCGCCACCCACGCCAAGAAATCCGGCCAGCACTCCGGTTATCGCTCCCACGATAACGATGACCCACATGGAAATCACTATGCGTGCCGTCTTGCAGCGCACGATGGGGTAAAGCGAAATACGCTGAAATTTGGCGGGCAATGAACTGGTGGTAATTTCACGGCCGACCTTGATGCCTTCCTTCTCCATTTGCATTGCCACTTTATTTGCCGCCTGGGTTTCTATCTGCGTATATATAAACAGGCCGATCATAACAAGCACCGAAGTGGTCAGGAGAACGATTCCCGAAAGTCCTATGGTTTTAGTCCAGGTAAGAAGCCTGACCCCCTGTTCCACGCCTATCATGGTTCCCCCCACCATCGCCAGGCCGAGAACCCAGTCTATATTGCCGAGCTGCCTGTGGCGCACCGTGGCCACAACAGACTTGCCGGCGATATGGGTCATGTCAATTCCCGAAGCCATGTAGCCCGGAAAACCGAATACAATAAGGGCCGGAGTGACCATATAGCCGCCGCCCACGCCGATAAAACCGCCGACCATTCCAACGGTCGCACCTGTCAAAACCAGGAGCAGCCATGGCGACTGTACCCCTGCAATAATAAATTCAAACATATCTTCGCCTCCTTATCTTCAGTGATGAACAATCTTCTCAAGTTTCAATCCCATGATATCGGTCATACCTTCGGCCATCAATCCGAGAGCAAGTCCGATAGCCAGAATCATCACGAGATTCCATGCCCCTGCCCAGGGGTTCGTCATAATACCCTTATGCTTAAAGGTATCCCTGAATTTAAACCCTTTGGCATCTTTTACCTCCGAGGCCACCATGACCTTGATCATTTCGCCTTCCAGTTTGACCCGCTTCTCCTCTTTGATCACCTTTTTATCTATGATTCCGTCGGCGTTCACTGGCAAGCGGTCGCCCTTTTTGACTTCCACAGCCTGAAGACCTTCAATTTTATCAAATTTACCGATCTGCAGCATGGCCGGATTTTCCTTGGTTGCATTTTTAAACGCACCTGAATGGATGGCATACCCGTCATTCTTGGCCTTGTAATAATACCAAGAAATCATCTGTCCGGTGTAATAGGAGTGAAATGCGTAATAGAATAACCCCACGGACACAGCCAGCCAGAACACAAATTTAATCGCCCCTGTTGTTTTTGTCATTGACAAAACCTCCTTTTTATAAATGTTTTCAATTGTTGGCCCTTTCACAGAAAAGGCCGGTTATTTTCCTTTTATATTATCGCCCCGAAGGGTTTTGATTCCTGCAACCGGCAGGTTATTTTAAAGATATAAAAGCGGTTGTTATAATTAAGAACAGCAAAACATATGCCATGTCTGTTCTTCTGTTGCCGTGTCCGATACCAGCAAGAATATGCCTGTCCATATGCATAGTAATTAATAGTATTATGAATATTTTCTAAATGTTATAGCCAAGTTTGACAGTGTGTCTTTCCGGTTATAATTGCCGTGAGTTTCAGTTTACCTGGAAGTGAAAGGTTCTTTTGTCCGGTTGGCGCCAGAATTATTTACAACATGTAAAGAAGATTAATTAACCTCCGAACGGGGCTCGGAACAAAAGAGATTTTCCTCTTTCACATTGGTCTCAACCTTGAGCCGGTATTTCTCGATTTTGGCCTGGATTGTAGGTCTTGAGACACCCAGCAATTTTGCGGCAATGCTTTTATTGCCGCCTGATATTTCAAGCGCCGTCCCGATAACGGTGCTTGAAAAACGGTCATTTAAATAATCAAATGCACTATCGTCTTTTTTCGAATGCAGAACACTGCGGATCCATTGTCGTGTTATCTCTTCAGGGTAATCATTGCTGCTGTTTTCATAAGATTCGCTTTTTTTTTCTATTTCTATGGCATGTATGATATCTTCCGGGCGAATGGGGCAACCGCGGCTGAAAATCAAGGCCTTTTGTATAGCGTTGGACAGTTCACGAACGTTGCCCGACCATTGGTGCCGACTGGCGATTTCTTTGGCTTCCAGAGTCATTCCCGGGTTATCCACGTTCATGTCTTTTGAAAACAGGGCAAGAAAATGATCGATAAGACGCGGTATATCCTGCAGGCGTTCCCGCAGAGGAGGAATCCTGATGGTGACAACATTCAGGCGGTAATATAGATCTTCCCGGAAAGAGCCGTCTGCAATGGCGGCTTCAAGATCACGGTTGGAAGCCGCAATAATACGAACATTAACCGGTATGGTATCCTGACCGCCCAAGCGCTCGATGCTTTTCTCCTCAAGCAGGCGAAGGATTTTAGGTTGCAGGCTTAAGGGCATATCGCCTATTTCATCCAGAAAGACCGTTCCCTTGTGGGCCTGTTCGATTCTTCCGATGCGCCGGTTCAATGCTCCGGTGAAAGTTCCCTTTTCATATCCAAAAAGCTCGCTTTCCAGAAGGTTTTCAGGGATGGCCACGCAGTTGATTACCAGAAAAGGTTCGTTTGCCCTGAGACTGTGCTGATAAAGTGCACGGGCTACAAGTTCCTTTCCAGTTCCTGATTCACCCCGGATGAGCACCGTAGCGTCGGTGGGCGCCACCCGGCCGATTGTTTTATAAAGTTCCTGCATGACCCTGCTCTGCCCGATTATGATTTCAGAAGAAGCCGTTCTGGAAACAACGTCCATCTCCACACGGGAGCGGGCAAGGCGCCCTGACTCTATCGCCTGATTGATAAGGATAAGAACTCCTGGAATATCAAACGGCTTGGTTATATAATCAAACGCCCCCAGTTTCATAGCTTCAATTGCAGTTTCGGTAGTTCCGAAAGCCGTCATTATAATCCCCGGAAGTTTGGGATCGATTTCGCGCATGGCCTTAAATGTCTTAAGACCGTTTATGCCGGGAAGGCACACATCTAAAATAGCCAAATCGATTCTGGCCGATCTTATTATCGAAAGGACATCTTCACCATTGGATGCCGTCAATACGGTATAACTTTCGTCGGACAAAAGCTTTTCGAAGCTTTGACGCAATTGCTGATCATCATCAACAATAAGGATTGTGGCCATTATTAATCACCTTTCCGTTCATCAGCCCTTCTCTGACATTATTCTTTCATGGGCATTCTCGATAGCTGAAACAAGAGTATCTACAGGACACGGTTTGAGAAGAAGTTCTGTCGCTCCCATTTTCAGCAAATCGGTTACGCGTTCGATGTCCATCTGGCCTGTTAAGATGATTGCCGGGGTCATAATTCCCTTATCACGGATTGTTCTCAGAGTAGCTACCCCGTCAATTCCCGGCATTTTGATATCAAGGACAATAACGTCGAATGTTTCGGTGGAAAGAATATCAATGGCTTCAGCTCCGCTGTGAGTCGATTTGACCGCCATCTCTCTCCTTTGAAGAACCTTTGTCAGGGATTCAACAAAAAGCCTTTCATCATCAATCAGAAAAACACGTTTAATATTGGGCATGTCAAACAGTTAACTCCTTTCTCGCTGTATCTGCTTTCTCAGATATGCTTCGCTTACTTTTTCCTGGAGATCGTCGATACTGACAGGTTTCATCAAAAAGTCAAAAGCCCCAAGCTGCATACCTTCGATTCCTGATTCGATTGAGCCGTGACCTGTAAGTATGACTACTTCCACAAGAGGCGCTTTTTTCTTGATTTCTCTTAATGTGGCAATACCGTCCATTCCCGGCATCTTCATATCAAGGATGACGACATCGAATTCCTTTTCTCCCACCATGTTGACGGCATCAAAGCCGTTATATACCGTTACGATATCATATCCTCTTTTGGACATAAGTTTAACAAGATTGTTGGCAAAAGCCTCTTCATCGTCAACTATAAGGATCACAGGTCTTTTCATTTTTAGCTCCTAATATTATTTGTAAGAGCGGGGCTAGTTAACTCTTCATGGTTCTCATAAACGTCGTCAGGAGGATTGAAAGGAAGAAATATTTTAAATTGCGTACCCTTACCTACGGTACTCCGGACTGAAATGTCACCACCCATCCTCTTTATAGTACTATAAGTTATGGAAAGCCCTAATCCGGTGCCCTTTCCAACCTCCTTGGTAGTGAAAAAAGGATCGAAAATTTTTTCCAGGTTTTCAGGAGAAATGCCGGAACCCGTATCGCCGATGTTGACCTCTACCCCATCGCGTTGTCTGTCGGTTCGGGTTCCGATGCTGATCATTCCGTAAGGTTTTCCCTCATGAGCATCTATAGAATTATTGATCAGATTTATAAAAACCTGCTGCAACATGGAAGGATCCGAGCGGAAAGGCGGAATATTTTTTTCCAGGTCCAGTGCAAACTGAATTCCCATACCCTTTGCTTTTCCATCCATAAGCCGGATCACCTCTTCAAGAGAAGCATTCAAATTTACCATATCTATCCGAGACTTACTCCTTCGTGAGTATTTGAGGAGGTTCTGGGTGATAATACTGCAACGATGAACCTGGGCTTCGGTTTGAGACAGTGAGGCATGCAATTCGTTTTTTACTTCATTGTCCATGTTCGGTGCGAAGTCGATAGTATCCCTCATGACCTGGCTTTCAGTAAGTATGATGGCCAGAGGATTATTGATTTCATGCGCGACTCCGGCCGAAAGTTCCCCGAGTGAAGCCAGTTTTCCAACCTGAACGAGCTGTTTGTTCAGTATATCCGTTTCTTCATCCCGCCTCTTTATGATTTTAATAATGTAGCGGGTGCTTATTACAGTGACGACAATTATAATCAGAAGGCTAAAATGAAGAAATATTAATGCGGCTCTGTTTGCATGATTTACCTCTTTAAAGGCTTCATCATAATTCTGTTTTACAACCAGCTTCCAGCGGGGATTTTCAATCCAGGTGTAGGCGACTAACTGACGGGGGAAACTCTTCCAACCATTTTTGTCAGGCTCAAGAATTCCTATTCCGCTTTCCTGATCAAAAAATCCCTTGGGTAATGGCGCCTTTTCCATAATCTTGCCGCCAAACCGCGGTGTAGTCTGCAAAATTCCGTCAATGTTGGAAAGATATACTTCACCGGTTGAACCCATCTTTACGTTCTCAACTAGAGAACGGAAATATTCCGTATCCACGCTCGCCCGCAAGATCCATTTCCTGTTCCCTTCAATTCGGGTGACAGCGATAATAAAGTGTGGCGCATTACGAAACCCGGTAAACATATCGCTGATATAGATTCCTTTTTTCATAACTTCCTTAAACCAGAAAGTCTGTGAATAGTTTTTGTCGATCAGATCATACGGGCCGATATATGCCAGATGATTGCCCTTGTCATCGATAAGCCCCAGATCTGTAAAAAAAGAAGAGCTCTGATTCATTACACTGAATACGCGTCTGAGATTGCCTGGCTGTTGAAGAAAATCGGGAGAATGCGTAAAAAGCGCCAACTGTAGATCCGAAGTCCGTTCCCGCAAAAAGAGTTCTATTACTTCCCGATGGTGCTCGGCCTGAGTCCTGAAATAATCCATAATCCGGATTTTTGAAAATCCGGTATAGTAAGCGTAGATCCCCCAGCCAACCAGAAAAAGGGGAAGAACAGAGCATACCATGGTTAGAAAAATAAACTTCCGGTAGAGCCTTGAATAGCGCTCTCTCCATTTTTCCACCGGATGGGATTGATTTGTCGATATATCGGCTTGATGTTTAAGCTTCATTGATAACCCTATTGTAAATTATCCCTGAGAACACCTGTTTTATTATAATTTTAGCAAAACGTATGCCATGCTTTTTCATCCATGTTTGTATTTGCCGTTTTCGACAATCCCGGCAACTATATTTGATATTTTAATTAATTAATTTAATATGTTATTAGCATATTCATCAGGGTCTTTCAAGGGTTGTAAATTGCGGGGCGTATGGTGTCTGCTTGAAGTGAAATTCTCTTTTATCTGGCAGATGCCGGTAATATTTACAACGTGTAAAGAAATTTTCGATTTAACGGGATATCATCAAAGCGAATATTTTCCGGACAAAAAGTTTTTAGCCGCCGCTTCAACGCTTGCCTCATTTGACATAAGCATATCCATCTGACGCGTAAACTGCAGCAGCCTTCCCAACATATCCAGTTTTTGTTCAATAAGGTTGCTCTCATGCTTTTGGCATTTTGCATCAACCTTGTCAGCTTTAACCTCAACAGAAAAATCTAAAGCTTGAAGTATTATCGCAATAGCTCTTGTCCGCCTGTTTCTCCGCACATCATCCGCAGCGCCTCCTTTGAAAGAAAAGGATATATAATTCATATTAACAGTCTGGCTGCAGTAGCAATCGAGAATGCTATAGTGGTAGCCCACACGGGAACTGAAATTCAGATATTTATCGGATATAAGGGCATAGCTGCGATCGCCGAATCTTTCAACCACGGAAGGCGGAGCAAGCACCTGCTCTCTCATTACGGATAAAAAGCCTTTAAATTCTACAGGGCGCAATTGATTCTGCTGAAATTCTTCATGCAACAAGCCTCCAAGCAGGGCTTTAAATGGAACAGATGCTATCTTATCGGGAGACACATCTTTAAGGCTAGGATTATTTTCTGTCAGCCCGCCTCCCAGATCGATAACATACAGGTCTATCGGAATAGAGCCTTTGAGTTTAAAGGCAATACCTTTTCTATCGCTCACAAAGTCGCTTAATTGAAACATCTCCGAATAAGAAAACTCATGTACGAGACGGCTTATGTCATGAAGAGATTTACAGTTAGCCGGGGTAAAATTCGGTGATCTTGCATCCGTAAGATTTAACGGGACAATCCAATCGCTTGCTTCTCTTAAAATGTTATATACTGGAGTGTTTTTCATGGGAAATTGGCCGGGATTCTGAAAGGATTCCAATTCCGTAACTCTTCCCTTATATACTCTGCCTGAGTATGCATCCACTGTAATTTCCATGCCGGATGGGATAGTGGTTGTAGCAACATTTGCATTAACAATTGTGGGTACCGCAAATTCTCTGGCAAGAGAAGCCATATGGCCTGCTATATTGCCGATGTCGGTTACGATCGCTTTCGCTTTTTTCATTGCCATGACAAGCTTTGGAGAAGAGTGTCTTGCTATAAGAACCGACCCATCCGGAAAGTTCAGAAGGTCATCGTCAGAAGCTACCAGAAAAGCAGGGCCAATGCCGACGCCGCCTGATACGGTCATGCCTTTTTCTATCAGAAGAGGATATGCCGCAAGCACAGGAGTTATCGGAATAGTTTTGCCGAATTGCTCAGCACGCAAAGGCCTGCTTTGCAGAATAATGATATTGCCGTCGGCATCAAGCGCCCACTCAATGTCCTGAGAGCATCCGTAATGATCTTCAAGTTTCTTTGCATATTCAGTAAGAATATGTATGTGTTCG
Organism: Desulfonema limicola; assembly: GCA_020723255.1. Taxonomy (GTDB): domain Bacteria; phylum Desulfobacterota; class Desulfobacteria; order Desulfobacterales; family RPRI01; genus RPRI01. The sequence goes on from DYJH01000027.1 coordinate 12,800, forward strand.
GGTAACAGACAGGGTTTATGGCGAAAATCATCTTCAACCGGGACTTCCATCAATCCCCCATCAGGGTTGCATACCAATTTAACAGTCTTTTGAGAAACCTCTGCCGAAATTATCTGTCCGTCTCTATCCACAGTATAACTGTCAGGAGTAACAACTCCGCTTACCGCATAAGGGCCAAGTCCTGGAACTGCGGTTATAATAACATTTTTTTCTAGCAAATTGAGGGGGTTTCTTGAATACATTACACCGCTTGACACGGATTCCACCATTTGCAGGCAGCCTACGCTCATGCCGATGTCTTCATCTCTTATACCTTTATTGAGGCGGTAAGTTATAGCCTGGGGGGTGTAAAGACTTGCAGCAATTTCCTTATATGCCAGTATTATTTTATCCGGAGGCACATTTAATTTAGACAGATACTGGCCTGCTGCGGATAGCTCGCTGTCTTCCCCGATTGCGCTGCTTCTCATTGATACCATGAATGAACAATCCAAAGATCTATTATTAACGGCAGACTCTGCAAGTTTTTTGTAGGCAAGCATAATAGCCTCTTCTATCTCCGGAGGCAATTCGGTTGAGATAATCAGCTTTCTTATTTCATCGCTTATATTTATTATAGTTTCAGGGTTATCGGGATCAATTTCCAGCTTTTTTTTACTGACTTTATCAAAAAGGTCGGTTTTAAGCATGAAAGATTTAAAGGCTCGTATGGCAATAGCAAATCCATTGGGTATCGGAAGCCCGACTTTATTATGAACTTCGCCAAGATTAGCGTTTTTTCCCCCAACCCAGTCAGCCATTTCCGCATTTACCATGGAATAAGGCAAAATATTTTCTGAGGGAAGATCTTCCTTTTTCTTGTTAAGAATTTGATTGATATTTGAATTGATTTTTTCAAAAACTTCAAACAGTGAAGAGTAACAGTGCCCGGACAGATCATCTAGATTTTTAACCATGCGAAGAGCATGGAAAACAGCCTTTGCTGATCTTGATCTTATGTATGACATGCCGAAAACTTTCTGCCCCTGCAGTTTTTCCTCGATGTCGCTTATTACTTTCAAAAATTCTGCGTTTGAATCAAGCAACATTTTAAAACAGGAATATTTAAACCGAAAAAGATCGGATAGATTATCCCGGGCAGAAGTATTGCTGGAAAATCTTTCCCTTATAAATAGTTTGAGCTTTTTAAGCATTGTTACTTATCCTGCTTTATATCCTATTTATTTGCTTTTTGCAGGTTATTTAGCATGTCCTTCTTCGATAAGTCTGCGACGATAAGCATCCTCAATTTTATCCAAAAGGTTGCCAATGTTGCATGGTTTTATAACATAATCATAAGCGCCAGATTTTATGCCCTCTATGCCGGCTTCAATTGAAGCATGTCCGGTAAGAAGTATAACTTCCATAAGCGGATCAATTTCTTTTATATGTTTTAGAGCTTCAATTCCATCCATTCCCGGCATCTTTATATCAACAATAGCCACGTCGAAAGATTTTTTCTTAAGCAGATCTAAAGCTTCTTCGCCGCTTCCGACATCGCTTATGTCTATATTTCTTCTTTTTAGTCTCCCGGCCAGTGTTGTTCGGAAATCTTCTTCATCATCCACCAGCAAAAGACGTATCATTTCCATATGCTCCACCGATCCTTCATCATTTATGAACCGCAACCGAATAGCCCGGTTTAACCGCACAACCCGATTCTGCATAGGCAATCGAGTCAGTTACATTAACGCTATGAACGAGTGCAGTTCCTGTCGGCAGGCCATTACTATCATAAACGGTAAGGTGTCCATTTTTTTTGATTCCATGATCAATACCCAAGCCAAAAAATATCTCACATGTCTCTTTTGTTTGTTTTACTTTATAAATTATTGCCTTTCCCTGCTCTGCCATAAGGTTTTCAATTTTTCCGGAGAGTAAAAAGATATACCCGAAAGCCATGATAATAAATGGCATAAAACAAGCGGCAAAAATCCACGGCGATATATCTGAATATCGTTTTATCAAAGACTTGAAACTTTGCCGATATCTTTCATAATCTTTATATACTCTTATAAGGTAGTTATTATTCTTTTTTTGCAGGTTAATATCTTTTACGCCGACAATTATGTTATATTCCCCGGCTCTTGTATCCGGACTAATTATAAGATGTCCTTGCCACATATTGCTGCCGAACCAGTGGCCTTTCTGAATTGAATCAATTGAAAGCCTGATGAGGTTTGTGCTGCTTGTCCAGATAATTTCATCGGCGCTTTTGACTTTAGCTGCTGTAAGTCCATTGAGTTCTATCGAAGTTCCGGGAAGAACATCAAACACGGTTGCAGATTGCCTGAACCCGGCTATCACCGCGTCTATAACCGACAAAAAGAGAAAAACACAAAATACGGCGGCAATTTTTCCTACGGCGCTTCTTATGCGTACAGTTTTTTCTATATCAGCCACCGCTCTTTTATTTCCATTTACTATAATTACTTCTCATTGATTAAATATCGGCATAAAATCCCCCTCCTTTTATTTATCAAAGGGGGGGATTTTACCCAAATTTTATATTATTCCGTTATTTTTTAAAAATATCTGTTTGGGAAATATTCATAAATCTTCTTGCTTTCCCTTCCTCCTTATAATAGATGCGAACTTCATCGCCTGAATTCCATGTATCATCCGGTAGTGCAAAATATTCCTCAGGAAGTGAAAAAGTAACCAGGATTTTTTGTCTTTTCGAATAAATAGTAATGGTTTTATTCTCTTTGTCTATCACAGGAAAAGTTTTGGACTTCTCGGTTGCCTTATCGAAAACCAGCGGATCATCCTTGGCTATATTTTCTTTCTGATCGATCACGGTGTAATCTATAGTTTTGAAGTTTTGTGTTGCTGTATCAAATATTACTATCTGGTTTTTCTGTGTATCCAGTTTCATCCTTTTGCCGACTTTGGGAAGCGGTCCTATTTCATTAGGATTCATGGGCATCTCATATGTAAAAGGCGGCAGATGAGTATAATCAGGGTTCTTAGGGTCGGCTTTCATGTCTCTGATTATTGTAACTGTTCCTTTTTCTTTATCAAATTCTATAACTCTGCCCTGGTCAACATTTCCCATTTTCCCACAAGCAAGAATAAAGACAAAGGATAGAGCAGTCAATACAGTAAACAGGCCAAGTTTTTTGATAATAATACTCTTTCTCATATTAAGCTCCTCCTTTCTTTGTGGCAATTTCCTGCTTTGCGCCCTGTATCATTTTAACCAGAATATACATAGACAAAGCAGCAACAAGACCCAGTATAAGAACTGTTGAGCAAGCATCCATAGCAGCTTTGGTTCCTGCTATATACTTTGGAATAAGCTTCATTATTACGGAAATACAGCAGCCGACAACGGCAATTCCGAAAGCGATGCGGATTCCATATCCTTTTATGTATTTGGTTGCCACTGTTCCTACCTGCGCTCCTAAAGCTGCGCCGCAAAGCATGATAACTGCGGCAACCAGCTCAGTTCTGCCCTTGAAAGTATATGTGCCGGCTCCATAGAGACCTGATATCATAACCTCAAAAAGGTCTGTTCCGACAGCTATATGAGTAGGACAACCTATGAAATAGATAAGAGCCGGCATGCGTATAAGTCCTCCGCCTATGCCCAAAATGCCGGCCAGCCAGCCTGTCGCAAAGCTGATAAAAATAGGCAGCCACGCAGAGCATGTAAATCCTGCCGCCTTAAAATGTATCATAGGGGGTATTTTTAGCTTATGGAAAGTCTTGTGCCATTCAATACCCGTCGCAAGTTTATCCTCATCCAACCCTTTTTTCCTGGCCTCTTTTTCTTTTTTTCTCTTCTTGGCCACATCGGCAAAAACCATCCATGC
>DYJH01000027.1:16675-28951 GCA_020723255.1 Desulfonema limicola
GGTAATCCACGTTTCCGAATCTGCCGTGCCTCATGGTGGAAATGAGAGACTTTCCCGCCATGTGCGCAATATCGGTTCCTATGGCAAAAGCCATGGGAAAACCAAGAATATTAAGACCTGGCGTAACCATCCAGGCTCCGCCCATACCAAAAAAACCGCCTATTATTCCGACTCCGATCCCAAGGATAACAAGTCCGGGCCAGAATACCGTAACTCCCGAAATGGGCATTAGAACATACAACCAATCCATGATTCAACCTCCTGACGTTAATTCTTAATTTTATTTTTAAACTCTGTTCAACATTTTTAAATGTTTAGTGTTCCGACAATTCCCTGGATTTCAGATCTATTCCTATATTGGACATAATCAAGTCTGCCAGAAGACCAAGAATTACTCCAATAATAGGAATGGATACTACAGTTAAAATTGTGAAATACAAATGACTCTCATTATAAAGGTTGGCAAACCACGCCTCCCAGCCGCTCAATTTGCGGGTATCAGCCACTATTACAATATTTGAAGCTTTTTCTGCCGCCGCCAAGGCTTGATTAGCCATAATAAAAAATGTCATTGTAATCACACCTGTCAGTTTAATCCACATTTTACGCATTTTGTTATTCTCCTTTTTTTTATTATAATAACGCCTTAAGGCGTGTATTTAAATTTTATGAATTTCTCCTATTAATCTTTTTAATCTTTGAATCCGGCCATCTCACGCAATATTGCACCGCGGATCTTTTGTTCATGCGCATTTTTCTTCTCAAATGCTGCTGAAAGCTTTTCAAGAAGTTCGGCAAACTTTACGGGTTTTAAGAGATAATCAAAGGCTCCGAGCTTTAACCCCTCAATGCTGGTTTCAACAGCGGCATGACCCGTAAGAAGAATCACTTCGGCTATAGGCTGTATTTTCTTTATCTCTCTTAACACCTCTATGCCGTCCATTCCGCCGGGCATCTTGACGTCCAGCAGCACAATATCAAAAGGCTTTTCCTTAATAAGTTTCAGAGCAGCCTCTCCGCTTAAAACACCTGCAGCCTCTATATTTCTTTTTTGCAGACGATTTACTATAGTTTCTAAAAAATCGGTTTCATCATCAACAATTAAAACTCGGAAGGTAAACATTAATTCTCCTTGCTTATTTCTTTTCCGGAATAACAACCGGTAAATTTACGGTAAATGTCGTTCCTTTCCCTTCTTCACTCTCAAGGGTTATGGTTCCTCCCAAATTACGTACAATATTATAACTGACAGATAAACCAAGTCCTGTGCCCTTGCCTGACTTTTTTGTGGTAAAAAAGGGTTCAAAAACTTTTGCCTGCCGTTCTTTGGGGATTCCAGGTCCATTGTCTCTCACGCTCACCGCTATTTCAGAATTGTTGCTCAGGCCGCTTATATGTACTGTTCCATCTTTGCCTACCGCATCGATAGCGTTTGTTAAAAGATTTAAAAACACCTGTTGGATTTGCGAGTGATCGCTTGCAATGATGGGAAGATCAGAGCTTAATTCATTTATTATCGATATATTATTTGTCCGGGCATAACTTTCAAGAAAAGTGATAGTTTCGTTAATAACTTTATTTATGTCAACATCTTCAAGATGGGGCTCCATACGACGTGCAAATCCGAGCATTCCATGAATTACTTTCCTTGCTCTTTCCACGTGTTCTTCTATCTTATGAAGCGATTTTTTATATTCCTCAAGATTTTGGCTGTTCTGAAATTCCTCTTCTGTCAGGAGATCCTCCATCCATCCTGTTTTTTCGGCTATTACGGCAAGCGGATTGTTTATTTCATGGGCAACACCTGCCGCCATCTTGCCGAGAGCAGCCAGTTTGTCGGAATGGACGAGCTGGGCATTCAGCTCATTCATCTTGCGGTCATAATTTTCAAGTCGCTTTATCGTCATATGAGTGGTAAAGATTGTAGTAAAGATTATCAGAATACAGCCGGCCGTAATTATAATAATCTCCATTTGCTTTGTGTTAAAAAGGCGCGTCATTTCTTCCGCAGCATCTTGACTTATCACAAGAAGCCAGTTATTTTTTTTTAACCAGCGCCCGGCATAAAGTACTTTTTTACCATTCGCATTCACCTTTTCTATAACTGATGTTCCTTCTCCAAAAATAGTAGTGTCCAGATCCGATTTAGATAATATTTCTCCGCCGAAACGCATATGGGTTTGGTAAAAGCCCGCTTTGTTTAATATAAAAGCATCACCCGTTTTTCCAACCTGCGCTGTCCTGACAAGCCCCTCAAAAACATCGGAATCAACGGTCGCTCTAAGTATCCATCTTTTATTGGTCTCCTGGCGCTGTAATGCTATAATAAAATGAGGAACCCGTCTGTAACCCATAAAGACATCGCTGACATAAACACCTTTGCTCTCAACTTCACGGAACCAGGGTTCCGAATAGTAGTTAACTTTAATAAGATCATATGGTCCGACATAAGCAACATGCCGGCCTGAGCTGTCGATTATGCCAAGGTCAATAAGACCTCCGACTCTGTTGTTAACTATCTGGAATATCTTCTCAAGATTTTTCTTGTCCGACAGGAAATCGAAAGTATATGCGTCGGCCATAGCCAGCAGTATGGAAGTCCGTTCTTTCAAAAAAAGCTCTATTGCATTGCTTTGAACTCTGGCACGGTAAGCAATCTGTTCCTCAATTTTGCTTTTAAATACTTGAGCAAACTGGTAATAAATCGTAACGCCCAGAAGGATAAGCGGGATAAAGGAGACTAACAGCGTTATAAAAATAATTTTTCTTTGAAGGTTAGCATACAGCCGCCTTTTCATATAAGATCCTTTCTACCCAGCATTCTTCTCATCTTCCAGTCGTTTGATTTTCTGTTCCTGGATTTTTTTTCTTTTATACGCATCTTCAAGTTTGTATAACAATTCATCGACATCAGTCGGCTTCATAAGATAATCAAAGGCACCTACCTCCATCCCCTCAACGGCAACTTCAACATTAGCATGCCCGGTAAGCATTATTACTTCCACCAAAGGCTTTATTTTTTTGATCTCTCTTAATGTTTTTATGCCGTCCATTCCCTGCATTCTTACATCAAGCACAACCAGATCAGGCGGAGATTCCTTCAGTATTTTAATTGCCTCTTCACCGCTGCCGACACCCATAGCTTTAACCTTGCGCTTTTGCAGCCTTTTAAGTAAAGTATCTAAAAATTCTTTTTCGTCATCCACAAGAAGGACGCTGAACTCATACATTTTTTTTACCTCCAGTCTTTGCGCAAACTTCTTTGATTTTATCAAACAGCTCTTCAAAATCACAGGGTTTTGCAAGATATTCCACCGCACCGTAGTGGATAGCTTCTTCCAACGCCGCTCCCGAACCATGGCCGGTAAGTATTATCACCGGAAGCTCAGGCGCCATTTTTCCTAATATTTTCAATACTTCAATTCCATCCATTTCTTCCATTTTAAGATCAATAACCGCTATGTCAAAATCGGCTTTTCGAATGGCACGAAGCGCTTCTGGACCGGAAAATGCTTTTGTAACTTCGAAATTTCTCTTTGATAATCTCTTGGCGATAACATTGACAAAGTCTTTCTCATCATCAACTATCAGCAACCTGATACTATCCGGCTGCTTTGCAGACCCCGGGCGAACAGCTTCGGTACTATTTGGTTTTGTATTCATCTTTAATCCATTCTTTTGGAGGGAAGCCGGACATAAAATGTTGTTCCTGCATCGACAACGCTTCGTACATCAATAATTCCTCCCATTTTCTTTATGATTCCATAGCAAATAGAAAGCCCTAATCCGGTTCCTTTCCCCACAGGTTTTGTTGTAAAGAACGGATCAAATATTCTGGCAAGATTTGCTTTCGGAATTCCGGGGCCATCGTCTGCTACGCTTACCACAATTTCATTAGCCTCAAGCATGCTTGTTAAAATTACATTTCCGCCCCTTTTCTCTAGTGCATCAAGTGCATTATTCATAAGGTTTAAAAAAACCTGCTGTATTTCAGTATGAGATATGCGTAGTATGGGCAGTTTTTCCTGAAGATTTGATCTTATTACTACATTGGCAAATTTTGCTCTTTGGGTGCAAAAACTTATTACGTCATTTATTACTTCGTTAATATCAACATCTTCTATGGTTGCTTCTGTTTTTCTCGCAAAACTTAATAGTTTTTTTGTAATATCCCGGCATCGTTTTCCTTGTGTTTTTATCTGCAAAAGAGCTCTTTCAAGTTCATTTTTATTTTCTTTATTGCTTAAATATTCTTCCTCCATAAAGTCATGTATCCAGCCGGCTTCTTCGACCATTATCGCAACAGGATTATTGATTTCGTGAGCTATTCCCGCAGCAAGTTCACCCAGTGAGGCCAGTTTGCCGGTTTCTATAATCTGCTGGTTCATCATCTCTTTCTCATCATCTGTTTTTGCTATTTTGGCCACTATCCATCTTGAAAGTAAAAATGCGGTAATAATTATAACAATACTATCTATCAGAATGATCAAGACGGTTATTTGTCTTGCATTAGTCAGTTCAGAAAAAGCATCTGATTTTTCCTGCTGGCAGATGAGCACCCAATCACCGTTTTTTATAAGTGAGGCAACAAGGAGATACTTATTCTCTGATTCATCATCAAGTTCTGAGAAGTAAACATCATCTTTTATATTCCGCCCGTTGACGATAAGATTATAAATTGAATATACTTTATCTGAAACTGCTTCAACACGGGGTTTAGATTGATATTCTCCATTTCTGTTCAGTATGAATGCAAAACCTGTTTTCCCGATTCTTAGGTTTTCCACAAGTGAATTAAAAGCAGAAAAACTTATAGTAGCCCTTAATACCCATGGAATTCCTTGCCGGTATTGTCTTGCGGTAATCACGAAATGAGGAGCCCCGCGTAAACCAAGAAATACATTGCTTATTGTATAGTCGCTTTGAATTGCATTTTTAAACCACTGAGCATCCGAATAATTGGCATTTTCAAGTTTGAACGGCCCTGCATAAGAAATCTGAATCCCCTTTTCATTAACTATTCCAAGATCTTCAAATATCGACCCGTATTCCATTTGAAGTGAAGCGAGGCTGTTTCTTAAAAATTCTTCATCGTTAAGTTTTTCAAAAGAAAAAGATTTCGACATGAATCTTATGCTGTTTAATTTTTCTTGTAAAAAACTGTCTATGTTCTGCTTATGTTTAAGAACCAGCTCTCTTAGATGTTCATTCTGCTTTTTGTGATATGACACATTAAATCGGTTTAAAATAATGCCGCTTACCAGGATTAACGGGACAAAGGAAACTGCTATAATTATAAGAAGTATTTTCCTTGTCAGAGATTTATAATATGGATCTTTAAGTATTTTTTCCTGATTCATGGTTTAACTTTTGGAATTTCCTCTTTGAATGTCTTTCCCGACGCTTTTATTTAAAATTCCTGCAATTACTTTTTTCAGTTGTTCTATGCTGTTTCCGCCTTTCTCAACGAATACCGTCGGATCAAATATTTTAGAGGTGTTGATATAATCTGAGAAAAAAGTATGAAGTATAACCGGAAGGTAAGGAGTTTTCTGCTTGAGCTTTTTTAATAATAATGATTCTTCAGCATCGGGCAAATCCGGATCAAGAATTAAAATATCAACAGGATCGCGGTGATAAGCCCATTTTAAAACTTCCCTGCCATTTTCCGCAAGTTCGACAGTGTACCCTTCGGCTGTCATTTCGCGCTTTAAAAAGTCTCTGACATTTGGGTTCCGGTCGGCAATTAATATCTTGAATTCTTTTTTCAAAGCTTATTCCCAGGATAAGATGTTTTAGAAAAAATTTGCAAAGCATATGCCATCTTTATCCTGAGGAAAATATTTTATAACTCTTTGTTTTAATTTAATTGCAATAGCCATACTCGATCATATAATTGATGATATGGTGTCTGATTTTTTTACAGTATGTAAAAAACAAAAGAAGAATGTACTGTTTGTTTAATGATAGAGCAAAAATTTAAGAAAATCATAGATATTAATATAAAGACGCGCAAAACCATTAAACCCGGCCCATTTTTTTCATGGCATCTCTTAATATTTTATAAAAAAATTCATGATCGGTTAATCCGCGGGAAAATATTTTCCCAAAATCTTGCATGTTATTTATATTTATGATGACATTAACACTTTTTTGAAAAGCTGTCATATTATCCATGGTTCGAAATCTGTCGCTTAAGAGCGCAAGAAATATATCGCGCCGTATTGAAATAGGCAGGCGTTCAAGATTAAGCAGAACAGGATTTGCATCCGGGTTTGAATTATCGAATTTTTCATTAAGCACTATAACGTCATAGACATGATAACGCATCTTTTTCATTACATCTCTTCCGGTTCTGGCCACCGTTATAGTATATTCCATGAGGTTAAGAGCTTCCAAAATTATTTTTATTAATTCCGGATCAGATTCGCAAACAAGAGCTGTTTTGCCCTCTTCTTCTATAAAGTCAAAAGGCTTGTCGGCTGCATCATATGAATCCGACGTAACGGCTTCATCAAACGTGAGCTCTTCTTTTTTTGAATGAACAACAGGCCGGTCCAGCTTTTTCAAATCGTTATTTTCGGTTTCTCTATCAGTGGTTATTGGTATCTTATTTTTACATTTCGGACATAAGATGAATTTTAGCTCCACCGGAATTTTTTCTTCGGAAACCCTGAATTTACTGTTACATTTGTCGCAGCTTATATCCATGGTGTGCTTTTACTCCCCCTCTAACTTTTAGTTCTTTTCTTCCCATAACCACGGTCAATCTCAAGTTTTTCAATATCTGTAGTTCTCTCTCCTCTCGAGCTCTTAATCGCATCGATTCCGCGTCCGACCACTCCTTTACGTGAAGAATAGGAAATTGCCGTTTCCTCCGTGATAATTCCCTTGTTATAAAGTTTTATAATGTAGTCATCAAAAGTTGTCATTCCGAAGGCCTTGCCTGATTGCATAATTTCGTAAAATGTTTTATCTTCAGATTCTCCGTTTAAAATTATATCCTTGACCCGCAAGTTCGTACCTACTATTTCAAATGAGGCCACACGGCCGCCACCAATTTTAGGAAGCAGCCTCTGACATATTATCCATCGTACAGTATCTGCAAGCCGAATTCTAATCTGATTTTCTTCTTCTTTGGAAAACATCCCAAGTATACGGTTTATTGTTGCCCCGGCATCAATAGTATGAAGTGTTGAAACTACCAGATGCCCTGTTTCAGCGGCACTTAGCGCTATCTCAATAGTATCTCTGTCCCTCATTTCACCTACAAGAATAACTTTTGGAGCCTGTCGTAAGGCCGCTCTCAATCCATTTGCGAATGAGTCAAAATCAATGCCGAGTTCACGCTGGTTGAATGTGGATTTTTTATGAGGATGCTGGTATTCGATAGGATCTTCAAGAGTAACAATATGAACAGATTTATTTTCATTTATATACTCAAGCATAGCAGCCAGAGAGGTTGACTTGCCGGTACCCGTTGCTCCGGTGACAAGCACGATACCGTTTCTTTCCATTGCTGTTTTATAAAATACTTCGGGAAGACTCATATCGGCTATTGTTGGAACCTTTGTTTCAAGGCGCCTTAAAACAATTGAATAATTTCCGGACCGGGAAAATATATTCACCCTGAAACGCGCTTTGCCCGGCAGGCTATAGGATAAATCACAGGAACCTTCCCGCAAAAGAGTGTCGGTTAACCGCTGGTCCTGGTTAATTAGATTTAATGCCATAATTTCAGTTTGGAACGGTGTCAACATTTCAATTTTAGGCGTCATATCAATGGCGATAAGTTCTCCCGAACTTTCAACCTGCATAGGCTTTCCAACTGTGAAGTTTAAGTCAGATACATCCTTGTGGGCATCAATCATTCTTGTCAGAATATGGTCTATTTCTTGTTTTCTCATGGCATGTTCCTGTATTTTTATGCATCAGTAAAATCTGCCGGAGGATTTTTCAATAAAGGTCTGAACTTAGCCTTTTCATTAGCTTTTGCATATGCATCATCTGCACTGATCCAGCCCTTGTTATATAAATCCATTATAGCGTCATCCAACAGCTGCATTCCATATTTTTTACCAGTTTGTATCATTGAGGCAATCTGATGTGTTTTCGATTCTCTGATAAGATTTCGGACAGCCGGAGTTCCGATCATAATCTCAAGAGCGGGACAGCGCGCTTTAATATCTATTCTCTTAAACAAAACCTGAGCAATTATAGCTCTTATTCCGTCTGATAAAGTTGAACGAATCTGGGCCTGTTCATTTGATGGAAAAACTTCTATTATACGGTCAACTGTTTTTGCCGCACTTGATGTATGGAGAGTGGCAAAAACAAGATGACCTGTAGATGCCGCCTCGATTGCTAGAGATATAGTTTCAAGGTCGCGCATTTCACCTACAAGGATGATATCCGGATCTTCACGCAAAGCGCCGCGAAGTGCAGCCGAAAATGATTTTGTATGTAAGCCTACTTCTCTGTGGTTTACAATGCATCCATGGCTTTTATGGACAAACTCAATAGGATCTTCAACGGTAATAATATGATCCTTTCTCTGTTTGTTTGCAACATCGACTATTGCTGCAAGAGTGGTTGATTTACCGCTTCCCGTGGGTCCTGTAACAAGAACAAGTCCTCTTGGAAGTAAAGCAAGTTTCGATATAACAGAAGGAAGTCCAAGCTGCTCTGCTGTCATTATATTGCTTGGAATTTCCCTGAAAACTGCTCCGATACCATATTTCTGCATAAAAAAATTCGCACGGTAACGAGCAAGACCCGGAATCTCATATCCGAAATCAACATCGCCGGTTTCTTCAAATTTTTTTACTTTTTCTTCAGGCGCTATTTCGTACAACATACTTCTTAATGTATCTGAATCAAGTTGTTTATATTTAACTCTTTCTATATCTCCTCTTATCCTGAGCGCTGGAGGCAGGCCTGTAACCAGATGAAGGTCAGAAGCGCCCTGTTCATTCATCAATTTGAAAAAAGCATCAATTTTCGCCATAGAAACTCCGACTGTATTTTTGGATTCAAGTCTTTAAATTTTATTATAAATTTGATAATTTTAACAGAAACAGGGTTTTTGTAACAGTTGAGTTATACTTTTTAAAGATCTGTGGTTTTTTGTTCTTCTCTGCTCATTTCAAGCAGCTTTGAGTAAGTTTCTATTATAGATGCAATCTGAGATTCCATTTGTATCCGCTGCCTTTTAAGCTCTGAAATATCATTTTGCAGATGAACCATTTTGTTATTTGCATTGCTTAAAATATTTTGAGCTTTTAACTCAGCATCCGCAATAATTATTTCAGCAGATTTCTGAGCATTGTCTTTCATCTGTTCAATGACGTTTTGAGAATTTATAAGAGCCATTTTAAAAGTTTCTTCACGATTTATATATTCTTTGATATCTTGCCTAAGCCTATCGGCTTCATTTTTTAATTGCTCGTTTTCTTTTAACAATAATTGATAACCGTCTGCAATTTCCTCAAGAAACCCATCTACTTCCTCCGCATCGAATCCTCTGAAACTTACCTTGAATTTGCGTTGAAAAATATCAAGAGGCGTCAATTTCATTATGCACTCCAACTTATATTATGAAAGTATGAAAGCAAGCCTCTGAAGGCTGCTGATGAGAAAGTTTTCCAAAAAGACTATTACGAGAATAACTATAATAGGTGAAAAATCTATGCCGCCCAAATAAGGAATTCTTGAACGTATCGGATAAAGAACAGGTTCAGTTATGTTGTGAATAAATCTGACTATCGGGTTATACGGATCAGGATTTACCCATGATAGGATAGCACGTGCAATTATAACCCACATATAAAATTTTAGCGCATATCCGATTACAACAGCAGCAGCAGCCACAAAATTTCCAAGAATGAACATTAATAGCCTCTTTTTAAGATAATACGGATGGCCTTTAAAAAGCCATCATAAGTTATTGACGAATTGTTTGCTTTCCGTTAAATTTATTCTTATATAACTAATTATATTTTCAAAGAATAGTCAAGCAATATTGTTAAAAAATCATTGACATATGAAATTTTTATAAATATTTATTTATTTAAAATTTGATATTTTTGCATGAATGATTGGGAGGTTACATGGCTGCGCTCAACAAAAAAACCGGTTTTATCGGAGCCGGAAATATGGCTGAAGCTTTTATAGGAGCTATAACCAGGTCAGGAATAATCGCTTCTTCGAAGATTTTTGCAAGTGATTTAAACACAGAAAGGCTGAGTTTATTAAAAAAAAATTATAGCATATCAGTTATAAACGATAATTTTAAAGTATTTTCCATGTGTGATATAGTAATATTGTCTGTAAAGCCCCAACAGATAGCTGATGTATTAACACAAATTGCAAATCGGGAAGATTATTGCGTACAAGGGAGAAAACTTATAGTTTCGATAGCAGCAGGGATCACCTTGTCAAAACTTGAAAGCATACTTTATGCTCCTTTGAATAATGAAAACATCATAAGCCTTCCGATAATAAGAGTTATGCCGAATACTCCCGCCCTGGTTTTGTCCGGTATGTCAGGGATGGCTGCAAACAGATATGCCACTCCTGATGACATTAATTCCGTTAGAATAATTCTTGATGCAATGGGAAAAGTGATTGAATTTAAGGAGGAGGCCCTAAATGCTGTTACCGCTGTATCAGGTTCCGGCCCTGCTTACGTTTTTTATCTTGTTGAATCCATGATTCAAGGAGGTATAAACATAGGCCTTGATCCTTATGATGCGGCAATACTTACAATAACGACCTTAAAAGGGTCGGCAGCTCTTTTGGAAGAAATGGACGAATCACCGGAGTTGCTGCGAAAACGTGTAACTTCTCCGGGAGGTACTACGGAGGAGGCATTCAAGGTTCTTGAAAAACATAAGGTTAAAGAAACAATAATTGAAGCAATAGCCGCAGCAGCAAGAAGATCCGCTGAACTCAGCCGATAAAACAAACAATACTCTTTAGTTATTCGCATAATTATAAAGCGATTTTGATTATATGATTATACAATTATCTATAAATTATATTATATTATAAGATAGATATATGCCAGTCATAACTTAATTGCTGAAAATGTATATATATTATCAATAAGATTATTTTTACTAAATTGCATAAAATATTGACACGCACAAATTAATTTGTTAGCAACCATCCAATTTATTTACAATCTTTTTCCACTCTTTTTTCATTGCATCTTAAGTAAGATATTTTTATGGATGTTTTATATTGCTTAAATTTAACATTACGCAAAGATCTCTAAATAATATTATTGTACTTGTAATAGCTATATCAGGTTCGGATTAGACATTTACCGGTAACCGGTTATCTGTGGGTATCATTAACTTTAGCCTTGTTTCGGAAAGGGGCCACAAAATCCCCCCCTTTGACAATAAAGGGGGGCAGGTGGGATTTATCTTCCTTAACCTAATAATATTTATCGGTTACAGGATAATTATTAACGGTTGGTCGCTGCCGGGTTCTGATTTCCACCTTAACAAAGGGGGATAAAGGGGGTTGTGTGTGCCAGGCATGGCACGTAGTTAGTGGGTTGCAAGTCCCCACACCAGATATTCGCAGAGCCGAAGGTTAGGAGAAGGGCAAGGGCGTCGTCGTGAGGCGGGGTCTGGAGGAAGTCCAATCCAAAGATGCAGGGCGACGAACAGGAACCGGATCTGAGGTGTGGTGCATCCGGGACGAGCGGGCACGTGACCGCGAAGTCCTCCATCTGCAGTCGGGGTGTGCTTTATAAATCCGGCGTTTATGCATCGAAAATTACGTCTCTTACCCTGGGAGGTCTGCACAGTGTCCTTTTGGACTGAGAGTGGAGCAATTCATTCTGATCGCTGTGCAGAAGTCAGCAGAAGGCATAGTAGGGGGATTGAAACACGCATTAATCTTTGGAAGCATGGACGAATTAGGAACCCACCCTGCAATCGAAAGAACAGGAGTTGGAAACTCTCGACCTAAACTTAAAGAAGATTTGATGTTATGCCGCCTTCGAAGGCCTGAACGGTTCCCTTAAGAAGGGATTAAATGATAGGACTTCAGGACGAAAGGCGAGTGAATATTAGACCGGCAAAACAATTGTGGTTACCCTTTAAAACAAAGGGTGAATTATTCGCTGAGTTAAAGAAGCTTGGAGTAAGCAGAGATCTTGCCTGGAACACAGCAAAATCGGCACATGGTGCATGGAGGCTAAGCCAAAGCCCCGGACTGGCATTTGCATTACCGGCAAAGTATTTCGCAAATTTAGGATTG
>DYJH01000028.1:0-849 GCA_020723255.1 Desulfonema limicola
CCGTTTAGCTTCATGGAATAAAGCTTTTCAAGTGTTTGTTCGTTTAACACAATCTTCTCCTTTTTACTTAAATATTCAAGGGCTCCTGAAAATATGTTTTCCCTCTTATATTGTTGTGATCTATAGGTTCTTTTTCAGTTTGCTCCGATTGAAGCAAAAGCTTATCCATACCTTTTTTCAAAATGGACTCCACGCTTTTATAGGAGTATGATTTTATGGCTACCGCCCGGGCGCACGCATTCTCAAGGCGCTGAGGTGAATATCTTTTCCCCAGTCGCATAATGCCCATACAGGCCCGAAAGCCCTGCTCAGGGTGCAGCCTGCTCTCCATAATGCCTGTTACAATCCGCCCGGTATGCGGACCATTTTTCTCAGCCCATTTAATAATCCTTGACGGTGTCCATTCAAGGTACTGCTGATGGGATTTAGGCATATGCTCCCGGCATGTTGTAAAGCCGCCTTTTTTACAACTCCGGGGGTAACTTGCCACCCGTTTGTTTTTAAATAAAATTTCTACAGTGCTGTCTGTGTACCGGACATCTACTTCCTCTTTTCTCAACTGATAGGGCACACTGTAATAATGCCGGTCAAATTCAATATGGTAATCTATATTGACCCTTGCTTTCTTCCATTCGGCATATTCATATCTGATAACCGGAAGAGGTTTTAAAGCCGGCTTGTCTATTTTCTCGAACATCTCACGGCGTGTGGTATCAAACTTTTGAAATGCCCGGTTATTCAGCTCGGTCAACTTTGATGGACTCGAAAAAGTCCATCAACAGGCCGGGAGCTGGTGAGCTCCGGCCTGGGGTGAGGGTGGAACCACTTGAATTTACTTCAAGTGGCGGG
>DYJH01000028.1:859-28566 GCA_020723255.1 Desulfonema limicola
CTCCCGCTGAGTAAAAAGTCGTTTTTTGACTTTTTACGAAAGTATCAACTTTGATAAGTTCGTAAAAATAAGAACGGCATACTTTCGTTATATCGTTTCATGGGTCATACTTTTTAATAATCTATCAAATTTTAAATGTCTTGACATAAACATAATTAAAAAATATTTAAAAAGGTTACGTTTGGAATAACTGGAAACCTAAACATATAATAGTCTGATTTAAAAAGATTATTATTTAATCATCCCGGTTGTTTTACGGCGGTTGGTGAATATGGATATTCAGCTTGAGGGAATAGTTGTAATAGTCGGAAACTACGGCAGCGGCAAAACCGAAATTTCCGTAAACCTTGCTGTAGAAAAAAAACTTGCCGGAGTGGATGTAAGCATTGCGGATCTTGATCTTGTAAATCTTTATTTTAGAACTCGTGAAGCAAGAAAACAGCTTAATAACCTTGGAATAGAAGTTATTTTGCCTCCGGAAAGATATCTTCAGGCTGATCTTGTCATATTGGCTCCGGCAGTTTCAGGACTTATCAGAAACCCGCGACATCTTACGATACTGGATGTTGGTGGAGACAAAACAGGGGCCAGGGTGCTTGCAGCTCTTGGAGATGCTTTTAAAGGGCGGGCATACAGGATGTTGCAGGTTATAAATCCTTACAGGCCTTTTACTGATACTTTAAAAGGGTGTATAGAAATTAAAGAAGGGATAGAAAAAGTTTCCGGGATGCGCATAAGCGGCATAATCGGGAATGCGAATCTTATTAATGATACTACAATTGATATTATAAATAAAGGATATGAGTTTGTTTCCATGGTTTCTAATAATACCGGGCTTTCGCTGGAATTTATAACAATTCCTTCTTTGCTTTCGGGCAAAGTGGATATGAAACGGTTTTCCTGCCCGGTTTTAACATTAAGAAGGCAGCTTGTTCCGCCCTGGATAAAAACCGATTTGTTTTAAAAGCCGGAGTTTTACATAACTTCAAATTATAGTTTTTTAAAAAAGGCGGATTATATTTATAGACTTTCAGATAAAGTTTTTGGCAAGGCCAGAAGGAGCCGCCCTGAGTAAGACGTACATTTGATACGTTGTCGAGGGGGGGACTGATAACGCAGTCCAAATGCTTTATCTGAAAGTCTAAAGTTAGGGAGTTTTAATGGCTTACAAACATTATATAGATTTAGACAGATGCAAGGGATGCGGTTTGTGTGTGGAAGTGTGTCCGAAAAAGGTTCTTGAAATCACAACCGATGTGAATGATAAGGGCTATTTCCCTGCTTATCAGGCGCGCCCGGAGGACTGCGTTTTTTGTTCAACATGTTGTATTATGTGTCCTGATGTTGCTATCAGCATAACGGAAACGAAAGATTAATTATTGAAACTAAAATTGACAACAATATGAGTTTAAACAAACGGGAGAAATAGTATGGGAAAGATTTTAATGAAGGGAAATGAAGCTATAGGTGAAGCGGCGATCAGAGCTGGTTGCCTGAACTACTTTGCCTATCCCATTACTCCTCAGTCCGAAGTTTCAGAGTATCTTTCACACCGTATGCCGGAAGCAGGCGGTGTTTTTTTGCAGGGTGAAAGCGAAGTTGCAGTAGGATACATGGTTTTCGGCGCAGCCGCCTGCGGTGAAAGGGTATTTACAACTTCTTCAAGCCCCGGGATAAGCCTTATGAGCGAAGCGATAAGCTATATTGCAGGCGCCCAGTGCCCTGCGGTATTTGTTAATATAATGAGAGGAGGACCGGGGTTGGGTGGAATTCTTCCGTCTCAGGCCGATTATTTTCAGGCGACAAAGGGAGGAGGCCATGGAGATTACAGACTCCTTGTCATGGCTCCGGCTAGTGTTCAGGAAGCAGTTGAGATGGTTATGACGGCTTTTCCTCTTGCAGAAAAATACCGGAATCCGGTTATGATTTTGGGCGACGGACTTATCGGGCAAATGATGGAACCGGTGGAATTCCCCGAGCACTTAAAGGCCGAACCCAGCAATAAAGACGATTGGGCCACAAACGGGATGGATACAAGAAAGAGTACGAAGAAAAATATTGTAAAGTCCCTTTTTTTGGATCCGGTTGTGCTGAACCAAAACAACCTGACCCTTAAAGAAAAATATAACCGTATGAAACGTGAAGACGTCATGTGGGAATCATACAATACTGATGATGAATATAAATTGCTGATAGTAAGCTATGGAACAATGAGCAGGGTCTGCAAGACGGCTGTCGACAATATGAAGGAGGAAGGAATCGAGGTTGGTATGATAAGGCCGAAAACATTATTTCCTTTTCCTGAAAAAGCTGTTTTTGAAGCCGCATCGAAAAATAGCTGTAAAATGGTTTTAAGTATTGAGATGAGTATGGGTCAGATGGTTGAAGATGTTGAAAGATGTATCCATGGGAAGCGCCCTGTTGAATGGTACGGAAGTTGCGGCGGCGACGTGCCTACGCCTGAAGAAATAATGGATGTAGTCAAGTCATATCTTTAGAGGAGTAATAAATAACTGATGGGAAAAATATTTAAAAAACCGGATTGCCTTGCCGATCAGGTTACTCATTATTGCCCTGGATGTACTCATGGAGTTGCCCACAGGCTTATAGCGGAAGTAATTGACGAGCTTGGCATAGCGGGAAAAACGGTTGGTATCGCGCCGGTCGGTTGTGCGGTAATGGCTTATAATTACTTTACGTTTGATTTCCAGGAAGCGGCTCATGGGCGCGCTCCGGCGATGGCTACTGGGATAAAAAGAGTACGCCCCGATCTTGTGGTTTTTACTTATCAGGGCGATGGTGACCTTGCAAGTATCGGCATGGGTGAAATTATTCATGCTGCAAACAGGGGAGAAAAATTTACCACGATATTTATAAACAATGCGGTTTACGGTATGACCGGCGGCCAGATGGCTCCCACAACCATGCCTGGTCAGCGTACAACAACTTCACCTTTTGGCCGTGATGTTGAAGATGTAGGGATGCCCATAAAAGTTGCCGAATTGCTTTCGGCTCTTCAGACCCCGGCATATATTGCTAGACAGTCGGTCATAAAACCAAAGTATATTGTAAAGGCCAAAAAAGCTATCAAAACGGCTTTTATGTATCAGCTTGAGCGCAGGTGTTTCAGCTTTGTTGAACTTGTCAGCACATGCCCTACAAACTGGGGGCTTACCCCTGTTGAAGCAGTAATATGGGCTGAGGAAAAACTTCTTTCCTATTATCCGACAGGAGAATATAAGTCCCCTCTGCAGGCTGAAGGAGGAGATAATGCAACGTGAAGTAATGTTTGCAGGTTTCGGGGGACAGGGGATTCTTTTTTCCGCAAAAATTCTTGCTGAAGCCGCTTTACAAGAAGGGCATGAGGTTGTATGGATTCCTTCATACGGCCCTGAAATGAGAGGCGGCACTGCATATTGCATGGTTGTGGTAAGCGACAGGCCGATAGCTTCTCCTATTGTGTCAAACCCTTTGCATTTGGTGGCAATGAACCGGCCTTCGCTTGATAAATTTGCGCCTGTTGTTAAACCGGGCGGCGTGATTATGATAAACAGTTCGCTCATACAAATTGATTCCGGCCGTAAGGATGTAGATGAAATCAAGGTTCCGGTAACAGATATTGCAAATGAAATAGGAAGTATTAAAGCTGCAAATATCGTTGCTTTAGGAGCGTTTGTCGCCCGCAGTAGGATGGTGGATTTTGAAATTTTAAAAAAATGTGTAAAAGATGAATTTTTGAGCAAAGAAAAACTGATAGCTCTTAATATGCAGGCCCTGGAAAGCGGCAGACTTGCGGCTTTGAACCAGTAATTCCCCCCTTCACCTTTGATAAAGGGGGGCAATGTGTGATTTATAGGAATATCAGATATGAAACTTAAAGCTCCGGAACATATACTTTTTATAAAACCCTATGTTCCAGGAAAGCCCATTGAAGAGCTTGAAAGAGAGTATGGAATTTCAGGTTCCATAAAGCTGGCTTCAAATGAAAATCCTCTTGGGCCTTCTCCTATGGCTCTTCACGCTATTGAAAAAGCACTATCAGGGCTGAATCGCTATCCGGACGGAAGCGGGCGTGAACTCGTGATGAAGCTTTCAAAATATCATGGGGTTTCATATAATAATATTATTCTGGGAAACGGTTCAGATGAAATAATAGAAATGCTTACAAATGCATTCCTTTTGCCGGAAGATGAAGTAATAATACCAAAGCCTTCTTTTCTGATGTATGAGATATCTGCTCAAAGTGCGGGTGCAAAACTTATATCTATTCCGTTAAAATTTCTTTCGATCGACCTTGATGCAATAACGGATGCGATTACGGATAAAACGCGCTTGATATTTTTGTGTAATCCCAATAATCCGACAGGAACTGTTATTTCTAAAAAGAGCTTTGAAAAATTTATCAAAAATATTCCTGGCGACATAATTGTTGTTATGGATGAGGCATATATGGAATTTATCCGTGACAGAGATTGTGTCAGAGGTTTGGATTATATCAACTCTGAATTTAATATTGTTACGCTTCGCACTTTTTCAAAAATATACGGACTGGCAGGCTTAAGAATAGGCTATGGGGTAATGCCCGAATATATAGCAGGTATTTTAAACAGGATCAGGCCTCCATTTAATGCCAGTTCTCTTGCTCAGGCCGGTGCTGCGGCAGCGCTTGATGATAAGGAGTTTTTTGATAAAACAGTAAAGCTGGTTCATGACGAACTTGAGTTTATGTATGAATCTTTAAATAAAATCGGAATCGGGTTTTTCCCTACACAGTCGAACTTTTATTTAATTGATGTTAAAAAGAGCGCAGATGATGTTTTTGAAAGCATGTTAAGACTTGGAGTAATTGTAAGGTCGATGACTTCATACGGATATCCCGAATATATCAGGGTCAGTATAGGTCTGCATGAAGAAAATATTCGTTTTATAAATGCTCTTAAAAAGGTTTTGCTATGAAAAAAAATACTGATGCCGGAGCAAAGCTTCTCCTTATTACGATAGACGGTCCTGCCGGTGCAGGCAAAACTACGGTGAGCAAAGTACTGGCTGAACGCCTCGGATATAAATATTTTGATACGGGCGCTCTATACAGAGGTGTTGCTTACGAAGCAAAAAAAAATAATATCAATAGTGGCGATGATGCCGGACTTGAAAGACTTTGCGCAACCCTTAGGCTTGAATTTATAAGAAATGAAAAAGGGCTTCGCCTTTTTTCCAATTATTTCGATATAACTGATGAAATAAGGACCCCCGATATGTCAATGATAGCATCCGCTGTTTCTGCAAGCATGATTGTGAGAAGTTATTTGCTTTCCCTGCAAAAAGAACTTGGTAAGGAAAAAGGTGCTGTCTTTGAAGGACGCGATATGGGAACTGTTGTTTTTCCGGCAGCCGATGTAAAATTTTATCTTGATGCTTCTGTTAAAACGAGAGCGATAAGGCGATATAAGGAACTTTCCGGGAAAATTGATTCTCTCACATTAGAGGAAATAGAAAACGATATAAAGCTTCGTGATGAAAACGACAAAAACAGGAAACTTGCCCCTTTAAAAGCAGCCGAAGATGCCGTAATAATAGACTCGACTGACCTTGAGGTTGAATCTGTTGTAGATAATATGCTTTCTTATGTTCAAGGTTTTTTAGAATAAGCACATGACCCCTTCTTAAATAATCCTTTAAATTTTTAAAAATTTAATTAAAAATTAAGATTGTTTTTTAAAATATAGTCTGATAACCTATTCCGATTGATAGAAACTATCACTAAATGCTGATAGCGAAAAAATAGGCTAAGGGGGTATTTTTTTTAATGGAAAACATGGTTGACTCTGACACAAACGAAAATCAAAAGAAGGAAGACTTATCTGGTTCCAAAGCACAAGATGATGATAAAGTAAATAAAATGGATTTAAAAACTGATTCATCTGATGAAAAATTGTCCGAACATACAAAAAGCCGGGATGAAAACATGGAAAAGCTTATGGATATGTATGATGAAAGCTTTAAACGTTTCCAGGAAGGTGAAGTTGTTAGCGGCAGGGTAATTTCGATAGATAAAGATTATGTTCTGGTTGATATCGGCTATAAATCTGAAGGACAGATTAAAATCCAGGAATTCAAGGATGAAACCGGCAAGATTATTATTCAGCCGGGAGACACCGTTGAAGTTATGGTGGAATGGTGGGATGACGAAGAAGAAAGGGTTGTTCTGTCGAAAGAGAAGGCTGAAAAGGTCAAGGTATGGGATGACATAAAGAAAGCGCATGATAGTGATGGAACTATAGAGGGCGTTATTCTGAGTCGGGTTAAAGGCGGTTTTTCAGTTGATATTGGAGTGCAGGCTTTTCTGCCCGGCTCTCAGGCTGATTTGCGCCCTATAAGGAATCTTGATGAGCTGGTTGGAAAGACATTTCCGTTTAAGATTTTGAAGTATAACCGTAAAAGAAGCAATGTCGTTCTTTCAAGAAGAGCAATCCTAGAGCATGACCGCGATTCTAAAAGAACCGCTACTCTTTCTTCAATACACGAAGGAAAAGTCTCTGAAGGATTTGTTAAAAATATTACCGAATATGGAGTATTTGTTGATCTTGGCGGTGTTGACGGCCTGCTTCATATTACGGATATATCTTGGGGCAGGATTAAGCATCCTGCCGATATGTTTGCTGTCGGAGATAAGATAAAAGTAAAGGTTTTAAGCATAGATAAAGAGAAAGAAAGAGTATCCCTTGGTATGAAACAGCTTGTTGAGGATCCATGGGTAAAAGCTTCGGAAAAATATCCAATCGGTGCAAGGGTTACCGGCAAAGTCGTCAGTCTGACAGATTACGGAGCATTTGTTGAGCTTGAAGAGGGTATTGAAGGGCTTATTCATGTTTCGGAAATGTCGTGGGCTCGAAAAATCCGTCATCCCTCCAAGATTTTTTCCGCAGGTGAAGTAGTTGAGTCGGTAGTTCTTGATATCAGACCTGAAAACAGGCGTATTTCTCTTGGTGTAAAACAGGTTGTTCCAAATCCTTGGGATATTATCAGTGAAAATTATCCGGTGGGCACTACTATTGAAGGTAAAGTAAAAAATATTACAGACTTTGGAATTTTTGTAGGTATTGATGAAGGCATTGACGGTCTTATTCATATTTCGGATATTTCCTGGACAAAGCGGATAAAACATCCTTCAGAGCTTTATAAAAAAGGTGATGTTATTCAGGCTGTGGTTTTGGCTATCGAGAAAGAAAATGAAAGATTTTCCTTGGGTATAAAGCAGCTTCAGAAAGATCCGTGGGAAAGTGTAAGCACTCGATATGCGGTTGGAAAAGAAATAGTAGGAACAATAACAAATGTAACTGATTTCGGCATATTTGTCGAGCTTGAAGAAGGGATAGAGGGGCTCGTTCATGTTTCTGAAATCAGCAAGGAAAAAATTAAAACTCCTGTTGGAAAGTATAATGTAGGAGAAGTCATAAACGCTAAAGTAATGAATATAAACAGTGTTGAACGGAGAATAGGCCTTTCCATAAAACGTTTGCAGATGGATAACGAACAGAGCCTTCTCACAGACTATATAACTAACATGAAACCGGCAACATCTGCTTTTGGAGAGATTTTGCGGGAAAATCTTCAGGAAAAACTAAACGGGGAATAATTTTGATGAAATCGTAAAAAGTCCGAAAAACCTCTATCGTCATGCCGGACTTGATAAGCCTGCCCCGGCAAGCTTTAAGCCGGGGGCATCCTGCAAATTCAATATGTTCTGGATTCCGGTTTTCACCGGAATGACGGTTCTGGACTTTTTACGAAACCGTCATTTTTGTAAAACATACATATGTTTTCACGACGACATCCATTTTTATTTTTTATTTTAGCGCTTTCATCTATCTTTTTTGCGACGATTCTTGGTATTTCCACTCTAATTTTTATTGGAACGCGAGATTCTGAATTCAATATGGGAGAAAAAGTCGGAGTAGTTGATGTATCAGGTATAATTACTGATTCCAAAGAAATAGTACATAATATTAAAGAACACCGTGATGATGAGGCGATAAAGGCTATTGTATTAAGAATTGATTCTCCCGGAGGAGCTGTAGGTCCTTCTCAGGAAATATACAGAGAAATTCGGAAAACTATCGGAAAAAAGAAAATTATTGCTTCGATGGGAACTGTTGCAGCGTCAGGAGGATATTATATAGCAGCAGCCACGGATGGCATAATGGCCAATCCCGGTACGATAACCGGCAGTATAGGAGTAATAATTGGTTTTACCAATTTTGAGGAAATTTTGCAAAAGATCGGCCTGTATCCTGTTGTTGTGAAAAGCGGTAAATATAAAGACATAGGATCACCTGTGCGTAAAATGACCGAAAAAGAAAGAAAACTGCTGCAGGCTTTTGTTGATAATACACATATGCAGTTTGTTAATGCAGTTTCCAAAGGGCGTAAAATGGAAATTGCTAAAGTGAAAGAGATTGCTGACGGACGGATTTTTACCGGTGAGATGGCCAAAAATCTTGGTCTTGTTGACCGTCTTGGCAATATTGAGGATGCAATAGAATGGGCAGGCCGGATAGGAGGAATTAAAGGTAAAATATCAGCAGTTTATTCAAAAAAGGCGGATAGCTCATTTTTTGATTATTTCATAGAATCTTCTGCTAAAAAATTAGCCAGCCGTGTGATAAATCCGGAGTTTTATGCAAGCTATATTCTAACCCCCCCCCTTTAGTCATTTATGGATTTAATTATCTAAAGTTTCAAAAGACCAGTTGACTGCTTTTACTATAGCCCTGGTATTATGATTTTATAAAATAATTGTTGCAGATATAAAATAATATTGTTACAAAAAAATGTTTAAAAACACACACACTCTTTGACTTGCCTTATGGTGCTTTCGATAAAAGAAGGTTTAAAGCAGGGTTGAAAGGAGTGGAGGAGAGACCTTTGAAAAATGGATCGTTTTTCAAAAGTTCGGAAATTAACCAAACAAGAAGGGAGAATATTTAAAAAATGTCATATCTTACAATGAAGGAACTCCTTGAAGCCGGAGTGCATTTTGGTCATCAGACAAAACGGTGGAACCCCAAGATGAAACCATATATTTTCGGGGCAAGAAACGGAATTTATATCATTGATCTTCAAAAAACCGTTCGGATGTTTAAGACAGCTTACGATTTTATACTTGATACCGTCTCAAACGGCAAATCGATACTTTTTGTAGGCACGAAAAAGCAGGCTAAAGAGGCTATTTATGAAGAGGCAAATCGATGTGAGATGTTTTATGTGCATAACAGATGGCTTGGAGGGATGCTGACAAATTTTCAGACTATAAAACATGGGATTGACAGGCTTAATTATCTTAATTCCATCCAAAATGACGGTTCTATTAATCTATTCCCCAAAAAAGAAAGATTAAAACATGAAAAAGAGAGGAAAAAGCTTGACAGTACGTTAGGTGGCATTCGCAACATGAATGCTCTTCCGGGAGCGATATTTGTAGTTGACCCTAAACACGAAGCGATAGCAATCCGGGAAGGCAAGCGCTTAAGAATTCCCATTGTCTCTATAGTAGATACAAACTGTGATCCTGATGATGTTGACTATATTGTTCCGGGGAATGATGATGCAATACGTTCAATAAGGCTTATTTCATCCAGAATAGCCACTGCATGCATAGAAGGCAAGAAACGGCTGGAAGAAAAAAAGCAGGCGGAAAGCGATAAAAATATTGAAGATGTTGTTCAAGTTGAGGAAACTGCTTCTGAATTAAAACCGGGTGAGCGAAAAGTGATTTCAAACGGTTCCGATGGGCCGGTTATTGAAATCATAAAGAGAGCGGCTCCGGAAGTTATTAAAGATATTGAAAGCGATGAATAAATAATCTTCTGCATAGATAATGGGAGAAAATAAGATGGGATCAATTAGTGCGGAAACCGTAAAACAACTTCGGGAAAAAACCGGAGCCGGCATTATGGATTGTAAGGAAGCTCTTACCGTATGTGAAGGTGATATGGAAAAAGCTATAGACCATTTAAGAAAAAAAGGGCTTGCTACAGCAGCTAAAAGAGCCGGAAGAGCAATGACTGAAGGCACTGTCCAATCTTATATACATATGGGCGGAAAGCTCGGAGTGCTTGTTGAAATTAACTGTGAAACTGATTTTGTTTCAAAAAATGAGAACTTCAAAGATTTTACGAAAAATATTGCAATGCACATCGCTGCGGCAAATCCTGTTAGTGTCAGGCGGGAAGAAGTGCCTCAGGAGCTGGTTCAAAGAGAGATGGAAATATACCGCGCTCAGGCCAAGGAGATGGGAAAACCCGAAAAAATGATCGATAAGATAGCGGAAGGAAAACTTGAAAAATTCTTTAAGGATAGTTGTTTGATGAATCAAGCATATGTGAGGGATCCGAGCATTACCATTTCCGACTTGCTTAGCGAATTGATCGCAAAAACAGGAGAAAATATTATAATCAAACGGTTTATTCGATTCCAGATTGGAGAATAATAAACGTTGAAACCTCCGCAATACAAAAGAGTTCTTTTGAAATTGAGCGGTGAAGCGCTGATGGGCGGCCAGAGCTTCGGAATAAGCTCGGATATTCTTCAATATGTTGCTGAAGAGATCAAGTCAATATTCGAACTTGGAATTCAAATAGCAATAGTTGTAGGAGGAGGAAATATATTCAGGGGCATAGCCGCAAGCTCTTTTGGAATGGATCGAACATCGGCAGATCATATGGGAATGCTGGCAACCGTTATAAACAGTCTTGCTTTACAGGATGTTCTTGAAAAAAAAGATGTTCCAACACGCATTCAGACTGCAATAACTATACACGAAGTAGCCGAGCCTTATATACTCAGAAGAGCCATCCGTCATCTTGAAAAAGGGCGCGTTGTTATTTTTGCTGCGGGCACCGGCAATCCTTATTTTACCACAGATACTGCCGCAGTATTGAGGGCTCAGGAGATTCATGCAGAGATTCTGCTTAAGGCAACAAAGGTTGACGGCCTGTATGATTCGGATCCGGTTCATAACAAGGATGCAAGATTTTTAAAAAATGTAACTTATATGGAAGTGCTTGAAAAGCAGCTTAAAGTAATGGATATGACAGCCATATCTCTTGCTATGGATAATCACCTGCCGCTCGCTATTTTTAATCTGAGGAATAAAGGCAACATAAAAAAGGTCATATGCGGTGACGATATCGGAACACGCATATTCAATTAAAAAGTAAATGAGGAGAAGCCCATGATTGAGTCACTGTTTCAGGAATTGAGGGAAAATATGGGCAAGTCAATATCTGCCCTTCAGAATGAATTGAAGAGAGTAAGAACCGGGCGCGCTTCGCTGTCAATTCTTGATGGCATCAGAGTTGACTATTACGGGACTCTTACTCCTCTTAATCAGATTGCATCTCTTGCGGTTCCGGAAAGCCGCTTAATTACCGTTCAGCCCTGGGATGTATCTGTTATTAAAGAGATTGAAAAGGCCATATTGAAATCCGACCTCGGCCTGACTCCTTCAAGTGACGGCAAAATTATTCGCATATCTATTCCACCCCTTACCGAAGACAGAAGAAAAAAACTGGTTAAGGTTGTGCATAAAATGTGTGAAGATTACAAGATTGCTGTCCGAAATATAAGACGAGATTCAAATGAACTTGTCAAGGGTCTTAAAAAAGATGGTGAGATAGCAGAAGATGATGCATTTAAAGCGCAGGATGGCATACAAAAAAAAACGGATGAATATATAAAGCTTATCGATAATATATACAAAGAGAAAGAAAAGGAGATCCTTGAATTCTAGCCTGTCAGCTGATTCATTTGGTCTTGACGCTTCAAAACTTCCCAGACATATCGCCATAATAATGGATGGTAATGGGCGATGGGCTGAAAAGCGCCTGATGAACAGGATTAAAGGGCATGAAGCAGGATCTGAAGCCGTAAGAACAACAGTTAGAACATGCCGTGAAATAGGCATTCCTGTTTTGACTCTTTACGCATTTTCAACGGAAAACTGGCAGCGTCCCAAAATTGAGATATCGGCTCTTATGACTCTGCTGAAAAAATTTCTTGATTCTGAACAAAAAGAGATGATGGATAACGATATACGTTTAAATGCAATCGGGCAGATCGAAAAGCTTCCTGCAAAAGTCCGTAATGCGTTAACAAAGACGAAGGATTTAACGGCAAACAATAAAGGAATGATTCTTAACCTTGCTTTAAGTTATGGTGGAAGAACTGAAATAGTTGATATGGTTAAGATTATTTCAAGAATGGCAAAAGACGGAAAAGTCGATCCTGGTTTGATAACAGAAGAATTTGTTGTAAACTATCTTTATACTGCCGGCATGCCTGATCCTGATTTGATTATACGAACCAGCGGTGAGATGAGAATCAGTAATTTTTTACTATGGCAGATTGCCTATAGCGAAATATTTATAACCGATACTTTGTGGCCTGATTTCAGCAGGGAAGAACTTATCCAAATTATTCTTGATTTTCAGAACCGTGAACGCAGGTTCGGCAATGTATACTAATAGGCGCCCACCGGCTCTGGTTTCACGAGCTTAGAGGATGCATGCATTTAAAGCGTTGGATTACAGGTCTTACAGCGCTTCCCTTTCTTATATTGCTTATAAGAAAATGCGGAAGTCTTGTTTTCGCTATTGTTATAAGCATTGTATCAATCATTGCTTTATCAGAATATTATAAAATAACCCTCTATTCCGAAAAAAGCCCGGGTATAAATAAAGCTTTTTACCTCTTATCCTGTGTTGTCGGATTAATTATTATATTTGTTGGTTATGCTGATAAGCCGGCTATGATGCCTTTGCTGGTTATATTCTATCTTATTGTTTCAGGGTTTATTTCTCTTTTTAAATTTAAAACAAATAAAGATGTTGTATGGCTTGTTGCAAAACAACTTATGGGCCTTATATATATTCCGCTCTTTCTTTCATATCTTGTATTTTTAAGAAACGGCAGCGATGGGATTGCCTGGATTTATTTCTTGCTTATAATAGTTTTTGCAGGAGATACCGGGGCTTTTTATGCGGGTTCTTATTTTGGAAAACATAAGCTTTGTCCATCGATCAGCCCCGGAAAAACAATAGAGGGAGCGTTGGGAGGTTTGGTTTCAAATATTGCGGCAGGATCTGTATTCAAATATTATTTTCTTGCAACATATTCATGGCCGGTTTCCGTTCTTTTATTTATTTGTGTCGGAATTGCCGGGCAGATCGGAGATCTTTTTGAATCGGAACTTAAACGATCATCAGGCATTAAAGATTCAGGCTCAATATTACCAGGCCACGGCGGCATTCTTGATCGTATTGATGCCCTTTTGTTTGCTGCTCCGGTTGCATGGGTTTTTAAGGAATTTTTGTTTTAATGAAATCATTGTCTATACTTGGCTCAACAGGTTCTATCGGAACCAATGCTTTAAAGATAGTTGAAATGTTTCCTGGCAGATTTCGGATAAAAGCGCTTGCGGCTAAAAACAATGTATCGACGCTAGCTCAGCAGATAATAAAATTTTCACCGGATCTTGCCGTAGTTTTTGATGAAAAGAGCGCTTTGGAGCTTAAAAAGATTACTTCCGGTACTGATATCGAAATTCTTTATGGAAGTAGCGGATACAAGGCAGCTGTTTCCTTGCCTCAGGTCGATATGGTGGTTGCCGCAATGGTCGGCTCTTCCGGGCTTTTGCCGGTGCTGTCCGCAATTGACGCCGGGAAAGACATTGCTCTTGCCAACAAAGAAGCGCTTGTTATGGCAGGTGATATTATTGTTAAAAGCGCCGGGGAAAAAGGCATAAAGATTCTTCCTGTAGATAGCGAGCATAGCGCAATTTTTCAATGTCTTTCGGGTCAGCATAAGCAGGATCTGGATAAGATACTGCTCACGGCTTCGGGGGGGCCATTTCTAGATCTTCCCTTAAATATGTTTGATAGAATCAGACCTGAGGATGCAATAAAACATCCGGTTTGGCAAATGGGGAAAAAGATCAGCATTGATTCTGCCACAATGATGAATAAAGGGCTTGAGGTAATTGAAGCCAAACACCTTTTTGGGGTTTCGGTTGATGATATTGAAGTGCTTATTCATCCTCAAAGCATTGTTCATTCGATGGTGTCATTTAAAGACGGAACAATTATGGCTCAAATGGGTATTCCTGATATGAAGGGCGCCATAGCATATGCAATGTCTTATCCGGAAAGGCTTCCTATTAAACAGGCTTTGCCAGATTTTGATTCAATCGGTTCTCTTAGCTTTAAAAAACCCGATAAAAAAAAATTTCCATGTCTTGATCTTGCATATTATGCAGGTAAAACAGGAGGCACTCTTCCTGCTGTGTTGAATGCGGCAAATGAGATGGCAGTTGATGCGTTTTTAAACGGAAATATATCTTTTACAAACATTCCGGAAGTAATAATAAAAACAATGGAAAAGCACTTTGTTATTGCAAATCCGGCATTATCTGATATTCTTGAAGCCGATTTATGGGCACGCAATTTTGTTTCGGAAACAATAATCAGAAGCTATGGCAGTTAAATTTTTTTTATAAAGTTATATATTTTATGAGCACAAATATCGTTGCATTCATTATAGTACTCGGAGTATTGATTTTCTTCCATGAACTTGGCCATTTTCTTATTGCCAGGTTTTTTAGGGTAGGGATCGAAAAATTTTCACTTGGGTTCGGGCCAAGGCTTTTCGGGAAAAAAATTGGAATAACGGATTACCGCGTTTCAGTATTTCCACTTGGCGGGTATGTCAAAATGGTGGGCGAAGAACCTGATTCAGAGCTGAATCCTGCAGATATTCCCCTCTCATTCAGCCATAAACATGTAATGAAGAAAATACTGATTGTTGCGGCAGGACCTTTTTTTAACCTGCTCCTTGCCGTTTTAATATTTTTAATAATATTTCTGATATCAGGCATATTCATTCTTAAACCTGTTGCCGGAACTCTTGAAACAAACTCTCCTGCCCGGATAGCAGGGCTTGCGAAAGGCGATCTTATTGAGTCGATTAACGGGAAAGCAGTTTCGAGCTGGGATGATATGGCAAAAATTATATCGGGCAGCAATGGAAAGAAACTGTCTTTTTCTGTCAAAAGAAACGGCGATGTTCTGAAAGTTGATATTGTGCCTGAGCATAGAGAAGCAAAAAATATATTCGGAGAAGATATAAAACGCTATGCAATCGGAATTACTTCTGCAGGGGATTATTATATAAAGAAGCTGAATCCTTTTGAGGCGCTATATGAAAGCATGAGGCAGACTTATAGAATTGCAGATCTGACTGTTGTTAGTATCGTAAAACTCATACAGGGAACCCTTTCGCCAAAAACACTGGGCGGCCCCATAATGATTGCGGAGATGGCAGGGCAGCAGGCAAGAGAGGGAGCGGCAAATTTTGTGTTTTTTATCGCACTTGTAAGTATAAATCTTGCGGTGCTGAATTTTCTTCCGATACCGGTTTTAGACGGTGGGCATTTGTTTTTCTTTTTTGTTGAAGCTGCAATAGGAAAACCGGTAAATATTAAGATCCGTGAAATAGCCCAGCAGGTTGGTATTTTTATACTGATTGTTCTTATGATCTATGTTTTTTATAACGACATAACCAGATACTTTTTCAGTTGATAAAGATAAAATGTCATGCCGCACAGACTTGAGATTGCATTAAAGCCTGAAATGTTTGATGCAGAAGGCGAGGGCATTCGCTTGAAGGCAAAAAACTATTTCGGGATTGAATTTACTAAAGTCCGCACAGTTTCAATTATAACAATAGAATCTGCATTAACCGAAGAAGAACTGAACCTTGTTCAGACCGCAATTTTTACAAATCCTGTAACGCAGATTTCATCATTTGAACCTCTTCCCGTTGATTTTGACTGGATAATATGGGTCGGTTATAAGCCGGGAGTAAAAGATAATCCTGGCAGCACAGCGGTAGAAGCCATAGAAGATGTAACTGGCAGATATTTTAATAAGGATGAAGTAGTTTATACTTCTAAAAGGTATTGTCTCAAAGGGCGCAATCTGTCACATGCAGATATCGAAAAAATTGCTTTAGAGCTTCTTTCCAATGACATCATTCAGCAGACGAAAATTTATTCAAAGAACGACTGGAGCGATTTGGAAGGAATCGGCTATATTATTCCAAAAGTACTACTAGACCATGTCCCTACTGTTTCAGCAATATCAATAAAAAGCGATGAAATTTTAAAAGAGATCAGCGATAAACGGAATCTTGCTTTAAATCCGAACGACATTCCGGCTATCAGATCTTATTTTTTAAAAAAAGACGTTCTGGCTGCAAGGGCTCTTGAAGGACTGTCGGAGCCTACAGATATTGAGCTTGAATATATCTGCCAGGCAAGAAGCGATCATTGCAACCACAATACATTTCGCGGGCTGTTTCGCTACGCCGATCTTGACACCGGATATGCCGAAACGTTTGATAATCTATTTAAAACTTGCATTGAAGCGCCCACTCTTTATCTTAAAGAAAAGAAACCGTGGGTTGTCTCCGTTTTGTGGGATAATGCCGGAGCCGGGCTTTTTGATGAAAACAGCTATTATGTAATAACCGGTGAAACGCATAATTCGCCTTCAAACATGGAAGCATACGGCGGAGCCATCACAGGTATTGTAGGAGTGTATCGCGACCCTTTAGGAACAGGTAAAGGCTCAAAGCTTATAATGGGAAGTTACGGTTTTTGCACAGGGCACAGGGATTATAATGGTCCGCTGATGCCGCATCTTCATCCAAGACGTCTTTTGGACGGAGTTATAGAAGGAGTCAGAGACGGCGGCAATAAAAGCGGAATACCCACGCCGTTTGGCCAGGTTATTTTCCATGATGGTTATATGGGGAAATGCCTTGTATTTGTTACTGCCCTTGGAATTATGCCGTCAAAAATCAAAGAAGAACCTGCCGAACAAAAAGAAACATCTCCTGAAGACATTATTGTCGTGTGCGGCGGACGTGTTGGAAAAGACGGAATACACGGAGTTACGGCTTCATCTGAAGTATTTTCTGAAAACACGCCGGCAGGCCACGTTCAGATAGGCGACCCCTATACACAGAAGAAGATGCACGATTTTCTGTTAGAAGCCCGCGATGAAGGGCTGATAGCTTTTATTACGGATAACGGTGGCGGTGGGTTTTCATCGTCTATAGGAGAATCCGCCAGATATTCAAACGGCTGCGAAGTTGAACTGGACAGAGTTCCTTTAAAATATGAAGGACTGGACCAGTGGGAAATATGGGTCTCGGAATCCCAGGAGCGTATGACAGTTGCAGTAAAACCTAAGCATATAAAAAGGTTTCTTGAATTATCTGCAAAACATGCTGTGGAGAGCACTGAAATAGGAAAATATACCGGCTCCGGAAAGCTTCATATTAAGTATAAAAATAAAACCTGCGCTTATGTTGATATGGATTTGCTTTCCGCAGGTTTTCCCCAGTGGGAGTTTGATGCAGTTTGGCAGCCGCCTTTAATGCGCGGACTGTATGAGCCTGTGATAACAGAGCCGGAAGATTGCAATAAGCTTTTGGAAGATATTTTATCTCATCCTAATATCTGCTCAAAAGAATGGATCTGCCGGCAATACGACCATGAAGTCCAGGGAGGAAGTGTTATAAAACCGCTTGTGGGAAAATATCGAGATTTAAACAGCGATGCGGTTGTAATAAGGCCTGTGCTTGGTTCAAATAAAGGAATCGCCTTTTCACAGGCAATTTTGCCCATGTATTCAAAAATTGATGCCTACCATATGACATGCTGCACTATTGATGAGGCAGTGCGGCGGCTTATCTGTGTCGGCGGCAATATGGATCATGTGGCAGGGGTGGATAATTTCTGCTGGCCTAATATCCAGCATCACCCTGAAAATAATCCTGACGGAAAATTCAAGGCCGCCCAGCTTGTGCGCTCCTGCAAAGCGCTGGCCAAAATGTGTCTTTCGTATGAAATACCGCTTTTGTCAGGCAAGGACAGCATGTATGTTGACGGGTATCTGTCCGGTCGCTACGGCGAATCCCACAAAGTCTCGGCTCTTGAAACCATGCAGTTTTCAGCAGTATCCGTTATAGATGACATTAATAATTGCATTACTATGGATTGCAAAATTCCAGGAGACCTTGTTTATGTGCTGGGTGAAACCAGAAACGAACTGGGCGCTTCAGAATATTATGAGCATTTTTCTTATACTGGGTTGAATGTGCCGGAAGTATTTCCCGATCAGTTCATAAAGATTTACAGAGCGCTTTACAAGGCCATTGAAAAAGGTCTTGTTGCGTCTGCTCATGGCGTTTACCGCGGCGGGCTGGGTGTGCATCTTGCAATGGTTGCAATGGGAGGAGATCTTGGTTTAAAGGCCGATATCGGTTGCGTTCCGGCAACCGGAGTTGGTCGCATCGACTCTATTCTTTTTTCGGAATCAGCCGGCCGGGTAATAGCAACTGTTGCTCCTTGCAATAAAAACGCTTTTGAAAATATTTTTAAAGGCCTTTGCTTTGCATGTATCGGAGGAATTACGGAAGCAAAAGATTTTGTATTACATGGCAAAAAGCACGGGGATATTGTTTCATTGCCTGTTGATACATTGAAAAAAGCATGGAAACAGCCATTCGGAGGCCTGATATGAACAGGGTTAATGTCCTGGTGCTTGCCGGATACGGCTTGAATTGCGATTACGAAACTGCATATACTTTCGAGCTTGCAGGCGCTGCAGCTAAAAGGGTTCATATAAACAGCCTTATCAGCGGGCATGTCAAGTTGTCTGATTTTAATATTCTGGTTTTTACAGGAGGATTCGGCTGGGGCGATGATCATGGAGCCGGAGTGGTGCAGGCAGTTAAGCTTGGGACAAAACTTGGCGATAAACTGCTTGATTTCATCAATAAAGGAAACCTTGTGATAGGCATATGCAATGGATTTCAGGCAATAGTGAATATGGGGCTTTTACCGGGATTTGACAATAACTACACAAAAAGATCTCTTGCTCTTACTTTCAATGATTGCGGCAATTTCAGGGATGACTGGGTGCATCTTAAGGTAAACAGCTTGTCTCCATGCATATTTACAAAAGGATTAGATAAGATCGAACTTCCTGTCAGACATGGTGAAGGGAAATTCTATTCTGATGAATCGAATATAAGAATGCTTGTTGAAAACAACCAGGTGGTTATTCGATATGCAACTCCGGATGGAAAACCGGCACAAGGAAAATTTCCATATAACCCGAACGGCTCTGTACAAGATATTGCCGGAATTTGCGATCCCAGCGGCCGCATATTCGGCCTCATGCCCCATCCTGAAGCCTATAATCATTTCACAAACCATCCTGACTGGACAAGACTCAAGGAACAGATTAAACGCTTGGGTGAAAATGATTCCAGGCAAATTCCCGCTGGCATACTAATTTTTAAGAATGCGGTGGATTTTATGATAGGCAGGAGCTATTAAATTATTTAATAGCGCTATTAAATAATTTAATATTTTTAAATAATTCTTTATTTTCAGTTTTTTATCACAGCAGATTTCTGTTGTATTAAACAGTAATATTATTAAATAATGTTAGTATGTTAATATAGCAGTAATATTTCGCAAGATATTCGGTTTTATATTTCAACATGCTGGCATGAGGTTTGTATAATTAACGGCTATCCAAACAATATAATTTGGTAATTTTATGGGTTTAAGCATCAGGGAATAATAGAATGCAGAATAAATCTGGCTTTTCAGTGCTTGAGTTGATGGTCGTATTAGGAATTATTGCAATATTATCTGCAATTATAACACCCAGTGTTATCAGATGGTATCAGAATCAGGGATTAAGAAGCGCTGTCTCGGAACTGCAGGGAAATCTGCAACTGGCAAAATTGAGCGCTATAAGGCAGAACCAAAGTTGTGCTGTTAATTTTAATACAGATTCACGAAGTTATACTATTCCATGTGTTAACAAAACTGTTTTACTAAGCAGTTACAGCGGCGGAGTCATGTTTGGACGTCCACCAGGAGAAGCAACTATTCCAGCCACAGCAATAACGTATAAATCAAACGGCACAAGCAATAGCGCAGCCGCACTGAGCGTTTATTTAACGGATAATAACAATTCATCATATTACAGAATACGGGTTGTTCTTTCAGGTGGGATTTATGTCTCAAAATGGGATGGGTCTGACTGGCAATAGGAATTATTTATATGTCTTGCTTCAGAAAAGTAATTAGATTCAGTTTGCGTTATATGGGTTCAGACAAAGGCCTTACTTTGGTTGAGCTTATGGTTACAATGGGACTTACGACGATTGTTCTTGGTGTGATATATGCTTCCTATAACACCCAGTCAAGAATGAGCACTAAAGAGGCCGTGGTTTTGAATATGGAGCAGAACATAAGAGGCGCGCTATATATTTTGGAAAGTCAAATCAGGATGGCTGGATACGATCCCACTGCTGCCGGGGGGTTAGGAATAACAGATATACGATTGAAAAATCAACAAAATGTCCCAGATCCAAATGGAAACACTGCTATTAGTTTTACTGCTGATCTGGATGGTAACGGTTCTGTTGACGGTAACGAAACAATTTCTTTTTCTATATGTGATACACCGACTACTTCGCCTGACGGGATACTTGATCTTGCAATGAATACCGGAGGAGGAAGAACGGTTGTAGCGGAAAGCATTGATGCCTTGGAACTTGCCTATGCATATGACAATGACGGAGACGGCAAGCTTGATATGTCTGCCAATGGCAATGTTTTATGGGCTATAGACACCGGCACTGACAACAAACTTGATAGTCTTCTTGATGTCAATGATGACGGAAAAATAGACGGTAACGATAAAACAGGTAGTACTACTATAATACCTATCGTAGGTTCAGCCGTTTCTCCTGATAAAATAAGAGCTGTTAAGGTCTGGATTCTGGCAAGAACCAAGACCCCGCTTTTAAAATATACTGATAACAATACTTATGTTGTTGCTAACAGACGGATAACTCCGAATGATAATTTCAAACGCGAATTACTTGAAACCACAATAAAATGCAAAAATCTTGGGTTTGAATGATTTTGTATTCTGAAGGAGTATTGTAGTGGACAATAATAACTTTCAGGGAAATATTGATGATACCAAATATGAATCAGGCAGAAAATCTGATAATGATGGATATACTTTAATTGAAGTTCTTATTGCGCTTGCCATTTTTTCAATAGGGATTCTGGGCGTGGCTGACATGCAAATATTATCTACCCAATACAACGCCTTATCAAGGGTGTCAACGGAAGCCCTGACAGTGGGCGCTGAGCAGATGGAAATGCTTATGATTCTTCCTTATGATGATGCTGCTCTTGATCCGGCGCCTGCTTCCAATCCTCACACTTTTACGGACGGTACCCGTACTGTACAGTGGAATGTCACTGATAATCTTGAGAACAAGTCAATAAATATGACAGTTACATATCCCATACCTATTCGGGGAGTTACAAGAAGTATTACATTAAGTTGTGTGAAGCCGCAGGATATTTAAGTACGTTATTAATATAAAATGTTAGTTTTGAAAGGCTATGCTTTATGAAAAAGACTGCACTGCTATTAATGAATGAAGAAGGATCAGTAATGGTAGTTGTCATTATTGTCATGGCTCTTTTGCTTCTTATGGGAATAACCGCAACCAATATAAGTACTGTTGAAATGCAGATTCTTCGTAATACCATAATTCAAAAACAGGATTTTTACATTACCGAGGGAGGCGTGACCGAAGTTGCTGCCGATGTTGACTATTCCGGGCTTCCAGATAGACAGTGTAATGATCCGGGCAGGACTAGCTGCGGTGACGCCGGTTTTTACAACATAACAGATATCGATACGCCGGTAATATTGACACAATCCAATGGCCAAGCAAGTATATCTAATCCAACGGAAGCGCAGGTTAATAATGTTACAGATACTACCTGGCCTGTCAATCATGACGGTGACGGAAATGAATACGCCTACAGGGCTTATTACAAAGGGCAGGGGCCGATGCCCAAAGGATATGGGGCAGGTTTTGGCGCATATATATTTGATATAACAGCAAGAAAACAAAGCGACTCTATGCTGGCATCAATGTCAATAACTATAAATGAAGGGTACAGAAAGATTGGGCCCAAAAACTGATATAGTGTTTAGTTGTCTTCAAAGGAGGCTCTTATGATACTGAATAGAAAATCAGCTATTCAATCAAAAAGCGGAGTTAGAATAACGCATGGGATTTTATTGTGTCTTTTAACAGTGTCGGTTTTGTCATTATGCAGCATAGCATCTTTTGCGGACGACACCGATATCTACAAACCGAAAGTTAGACACAATGTAATGATTCTTATGGATTCATCAGGAAGTATGGACTGGCCTTTATATGAGCATTCAATAAGTTATGCCGATTTCTATGATTACATATGTGTTAACAGAACAAAATGGACAGATTCTTATGATATAACAAATAACGGATATGGAACAAATGCTAAATATTTTGGTTCTTCAAATAAAAAGACAAGAACAAAAATATATCTTATTTACGGAAGTACCGGATATGCAAACGGCCTCACAGGGGATGCAGGAAATCCGGGAGGACCAGATAATCCGTCCATTTCATGGGCTGCGGATAGCGCTGCAGATATGCATACCTATTTGAATTCTGATGGTGAACTTGAAGATGACAATGGCAAAAAACCTGGAGAATCAGGTTATATTGGACGAATAAGCACAGTCGTTGACGGAACAACAGGTAAAACAATGATTACGATTGACGGAGATCGGCTGCCGAATGGCAAGGATGTTGTGCTTCATGACTGGCAGCAGAATTATGACGGTTCAACGATTGATAAGGGTTTTTTGGGAATGCTTAACGCACCGGGAAATTATTTCAGCGGTTATTTCTACGATGGATCTAGCACGTCAAATAATTGGAAGCCTGTGACTGATGCTTCTTCATGCTATACATCAAATCCTTCCCAAGCGGCAACTGCATCAGGAAAAGAGCAATGTTATTTTTTCGCAACAGGAAATTGGGTTAATATGCAAATGATTTTTAATTTGAGAGTCATTGCAGGAGGTACACAAGTAGCATGGTCTTTCTGTGATTATCCACCAGGAGTCACTTACAATACGGTTTCTTATACAGCCGTATCCAAGAATTATTATCCCCCTCCGCCAGCTTCTGCTCCCGGCAGCGCTCCCAAAGGTTACGATTCAAATACTGAAATGCCTGCAAGTTATGTTATATACAATTCATTTTCAAACAGGATGCGGATTTATTTCAGTAATATAAAACTATGGTATCAAAGCACAAACAAGTGTGATAAAATTGAACTATATGATGAAAACGGAATATTGAAATATACGTATAAACAGAAATCTGCTCCTTTCTGGTCGGATTGGATAGCAGGCAAGAAAATTCAGCTGCGCTTTATAACCTACAATCAAACCGGCACCAGATATTGGAAAGTTGACAGATACCAGTATGAATCCATAGGCACAGGTGGTTTATATAGATTTGATAAAAGGATTGAAGTTGCCAAAGCTGCCATAATAGATGTTATTGAACTGACAAGAGGCAAGATAAATTGGGGACTCATGTCGTTTGATCACACCGGTGGTGCTGACGGGGCTACACTCAGGCAGCCGATAAATCCGAGTTTCAATGATGATCAGCAAAAGCAAAGCATTATAAACCAACTGAATAATATAGGCGCTGACGGAGGAACGCCTCTTGGCGAGGCCCTGCAGGATGTTTTTAAATATTTTTACGGCAAAGATAATATTCACAGAGACTGCAATAAAAACTTCGTAATTACTTTGACCGATGGATTCCCTTCAGCAGATACCTATTGGGCCAGGATAACAGGCCTTGATTTTAGTAATCCTTCTTGGCATGACGATGTTCAGTTCACAGAAGATCCTATACAGTATTCCAGCCCTCCAAACGACTACTATGACGATGTGGCAGCATATATGTATACGCATAGCTGGCTGAATATGACTGATGTTCCGCAAAACCCCGGTGATTATACAGCCGATGAGCTGAAAAAGAAAAGAGACAGCTCTCCCGACAATATAACCGTGCATAATATCGGTTTTAACTCGGATTCGCCAATGTTGCAGCATGCTTCTGATATT
Source organism: Desulfonema limicola (assembly GCA_020723255.1). Taxonomy (GTDB): domain Bacteria; phylum Desulfobacterota; class Desulfobacteria; order Desulfobacterales; family RPRI01; genus RPRI01. Next base: position 25,021 of record DYJH01000028.1, read on the forward strand.
GGAGGCGGCATTTATATGACAGCATATTCAAAATCACAGCTCATGCATGCGTTTCGTTCTATTGGCCTTTTAATAGGCGAATATACGTCTTATACAGCGCCGGTGGTTTCAATTGATGAGGCGAACAGGGTTCAGTCCGGAGATAAGCTGTATATGGCTCTTTTTAAGCCCAATGAAGATGTTTACTGGTCCGGCAATCTTAAAAAATACGGTCTTAAATATGGCAAGCCCATAGGTTGCAACACAAAAGACAAATGGTATGTTGTAGATAAAGGTAGCGGAAGCGGACCCGTTGATGGAAAAGAAGCTACCGATTGCAATGGCAATATGATTGCGGAAACCTCGTCATACTGGTCAACGACAAATGACGGAGGCGATGTGGAAAAGGGGGGGGCAGGCAAGGTTTTATACAATTCCATACCGGAGCCCGGGAATTACCTACTTACTTCCACCAATACAAATTTCAGAAATATTTATACGGAACTTGGTTCGGGTTTGGTAAGGGTCGGGTCAGATACATTGACAAACACTGATCTGGGTGTCGCAGCTAATATTGACAGATATAAAATAATCAACTTCTTATACGGATACACATATGATGCCCATGACGGAACCAACGGAACAACTTTAGGCGCTCCGAAAGAAAAAAGTTCCTGGCCCATGGGACCTGTAATTCACTCCACACCCAAGATAATTGACTATTTTGACAGCAGTGGCAATCTTACAAATCGTTTTATTGCAGTTGGAGCAAATGATGGAATGCTGCATGTGTTTAATGACACTAACGGAAGTGAAATATTTTCTTTTATTCCTCCTGCGGTTCTTATCAGATTACAGCAGTTTGATCCGGCTCTGGAAAACAGAAAAGTTTATACAGTTGACAGTTCTCCCATACTGGTTAATCTGGCAGATACAAATAAAACACGGCTCCTTGTGTTTGGTTTAAGACGCGGAGGAAGAGCATATTATGCTTTAGATATTACCAACCCTAACCCAAACGCATGGACATTCAAGTGGGAAATAAGCAGCAACACTCCCGGTATGGAAGAGCTTGGCTACACAATGCCGATACCGCAGCATCTGAGGATAGTGACAACCGAGAGTGATGGCGAGACAAAAATCATTAAAGATATTTTACTTATACCCGGCGGATACGATAACCTTGAAGATGACAGGGGCAAAGATAATTCCGATTATACGCTTACATCCTCATATACAAATGCTATGGGGCGAGCTGTTTATATTGTTGATGCCAGTACCGGAGATCTTATCAGTGATGCTTATTTTGATATCGGAAATCAGTTTGTATATAATGCGTCTGCAAGCGATATTACCGGAAAAATGAAATATTGCTTTGCCGCTGATCCGACAATTATTTCGAACTACAAGGGCATTGTACTTGCGATATATATTACAGATCTTTACGGACAAGTATTTAAGTTAACATATGACGGCACGATAAAATTGAATCTTATATATAAGATGAATCCGATGAGCGATCAGAAATCAGACTACGCATATTTAAGTAATTTTAAAACCTGGTCATCTGGTGAAGCTGATCCGAGGCAGCCCGCATTCAGTCTTATCGGTTTTCCCTTAAAAAACCCGAGAAAAACTTTTTATAGTCCTGATGTCTCTTATGCCGGGAATTGTTTTACGGATGTTCCTGTTCTATATATGGGGACAGGCGACAGGGAACATCCAACCCATGTCGGATCAAGCGGCAATAAGGTAAAGAACGGGCTTTATGGATTTTATGATGCTCACGCATATTTTAAACTCAATTATCCGGCATTAACTTATAGTGATAATACTGACTATTTTACAGAAAATAATCTGCTGAATGTGACATGCGGAGCTATGGAGCCTGACCTTGAGCTGTATCATGATGCTGCAGACAACTGGCAGACAAAAGCCAATATCAAGACTTTCTTGCAGGAAAACAACAAGGGGTGGTATCTTTTGTTCTCTGAGTTAGACAATTGCGCCGCCGTAGATAATAATGTTGATTTTGTTAATCAGAATGAACACGATGGTGAAAAATGCATATCTCCTGTAACATTGTTTGCCAAAGTGCTTTATGCTCCAACTTTCCAGCCGGTTGCCTCAACCGCTGATCCCTGTATATATGATAACGTAGCCAGAATCTTTGCTGTTGATTACTGCACGGGAAATGCCGTATATAATTTTTATAAAGGTAATGATACTATAAACAGCGACGGCGAAATAACTGAAAAAAAATACACAAGGCTAGACAGGTATCTTGCGATAGGAGATCATATACCTTCCGGAGTTACGATAGTAATTCGGTATGGTAAAGCAGCAGGCTTCATATCTGTAGGAGGAAAGATATATCCTCTGCCTGATATTGATATGCCCGGCTCAATGATCCCGTTTTACTGGAAAGAAATACATAATTAACAGGAGGCGAATATAATGAACAGCAGAAAAGTTATTATGATTTTTTCATTTATTATTCTGATGGTTTTTTGCACTTGCAGCTTTGCGATTGTCCTTCCTGGGGATACGTATTCAGCCGATGGCGTTGTTTCCAAAATCGATTCAGGCAACGTATCTATCAGCATTAATTCGATTATTTATTACTTTAAGGATGCTTCTGATATGGAAAAATTGTTGAAAGCAAATAAAATTTCAGAAGATATAAAGGTTGTGGTTTTATATAAAACGGTCAAAGGTAAAAAATTGATTATAAACATCATGAAAGATGATAGGAAATCCGCCTATTAATGTTGAATATATCAATACAAAATATAATTATTTTACCAAAGATCCGAATCTTGTTCCTGCGGATATTTCTTTATCGGATCTTGTAATAAGCGCGGATGATGTTGTTTGTTCTGAATAAAGAATAAAAAGCTTTCCGAAATCGACCGGAGCAAGGTATGTTGCAGCTATGCTGCCGGGAGTAATTATTTCCTTTTCCCTGTAGTACACGTTGTAAAACTGCCCCGTCTTTACCCCGTCTTTTATTCCTTTGTTTATAAAAACTATAGTATTGTCGCCGATTATGCTGTTTTCTTCTTCCGGCGCTATGATATTGCCGTAAATTCTTTTTTCGCTCTCGATTATGGGTATCCGGGGAGATTTTGGTTCGTAAGGAACAACCAGATCGTTTATGTCAATTTCTCTGTAAGATTTTACTACACCGGCAATAGCATAAAGATGTTCAACCGACTTTATTTCCACTATGCCGGTTATGTAATGCTGCTTTCCTATTATTGCGCCTGTTTTGCTGTCTTTCAATGGTCCAAACGTACGGTAAGCAGTATATTTTGCGCCAGGCGTAAAATTAGAATTATTTTCTTTTCTAATATATACAAGATCTCCTTCGCTGATTGCCACTTTGTCGTCTTTCGATTTGAATATCGAACCGTTGGGTAAAACTCTTTCATTTTTTATAAAACCCACTTTATCTATTTCAGGATAATTGAAATATAGCACGGGTTTTTCGTAAGCCTTTTCAGGCTGCGTATCTATGGTTTTACTTTCTTCAGGTTTTTGAGTTTCTTTTTGTTGTTCCTCTAT
>DYJH01000029.1 GCA_020723255.1 Desulfonema limicola
CTCAATAATCCCTAAAAATGACTTAAAAACGAGAAAAAACCATGAAGTTGGGTTAATATGATGGGGAGATGTAATATCGCTCATTACAAATATTGCCATACTTAATTTGATCAAACGGTTCTTAAAAATAATTATATATCGCCGGATGTAACAGACGTAAGAAATTGTGAGAAATCAAACCCGATATTTTTAAAATTTTCAAATGTTATATCGGAAAATGGAAGGTTGAGATATTGCTTTATTATTTCATATATTTCAAGATAGTTAAGAAGTATACGCTTATTCCACTCCAACCCGAGCATAGATGTATATTTTACAATTTCATCGCTGCTCCCTTCTATTTCCAGAAAATCACCAAACGGCATTTTATCAATACAAAAGCAGGTGTTTCCGATTATAAAAGTTTCCCGCCATTTTTCATATATCTGCTGTTTTGTTAAACCAAGAAGTTCCAGTATATGACAGGCTGTGGAAAAATCGCTTACTTCAATTTCAAACTCATTTAATGTTTTAAAGCGGCTGTCTTTAGTCTCAGGTTGCGATTTAAAGGTGAGAGTTGTTTTTTCATCTTTACGGAGCCTTAGTATCGATTTGTTTTTAAATAGAGTTTGGTTTTTGTCATCAAATCTAACATTAATTTCAAATAGGTTTCTGCCTGCCTGAGCGCCAATCAAGATAAGTTTATCACGTAAGGCCTTTATATCAGTAATACAATATTTTACTTCAGTTTCCAGCTGTTCCAATTTGCCCCTTATACTTTTATTGATTAAACCGCTTTGTTTTTCTTAGCCTTTACAATCACAGAAGAAATCGATTGATTTTCAGCAAGACGCACCCATTGCTTACCGATTATATTGCCAATATGCTCAACAGACCAAGCCGGGGTCTGGCCAAAAAAGATGCATATATAATTGCCGTTATTGGTATATGCAATTCCGCCGGGAGGAATTTCGGGAACCGGATTTTCCTCTCCCAAGTTTATCCCTATGGAACCATAGAGTTCTTTGCCCCATTGCATGAGGCTCACAGTGTATGGAAGATTCTCTGCAAATTTTCTTGCTATAGCGGTGTCAAATAGGTCCGCTTCAAGGATAAATGTTCCAAAATCGAGTTCGACTTGATTGTTAAACATAAATCGTCCCCATATAAATTTTAGTTATAAAGATACATGTAAAACATAATTCAGTTTTAGTATTTAACATATAATTTAAATAAATCAATGATGACAGACCGTATGGGTGTGTCATTTTTTTAAAAATCTTTAAAACTCTTATTGATAAATAATTGAAAACGATATAATTAAATAATAAAATAACTTAAAATAAAGTTTTGCCTCAGCATTTAATAGGCTTATAAATACATATTTATATTGACAAAATATTTTAATAAAATATTATAACCTTTTTCAAAAAATGATGTAATTTGATTTTTCGGGAGGATAAAATGTACGCTATTGTTAATTCGGGCGGAAAACAATATAGAGTTGAGGAAGGTGAGACCTTTAGACTTGAAAAAATTCCGGGTGATATCGGCTCAACAATATCATTTGATAAAGTCTTGATGTTTTCCGATGGAGAAACGGTTAGAGTTGGACAGCCTTTTGTTGAAAACGCAACTGTTGTCGGAAAAATTATAGAGCAGGACAAGGCAAAAAAAATACTTGTTTTTAAATACAAACGCCGCAAAGGATATCGCCGCAAGCAGGGGCATCGCCAGCCTTATACGGCTGTTAAGATCGAAAGCATAAAGGCATAAAACAGGAGTTGATAAAATGGCACACAAGAAAGCGGGCGGCAGCTCAAGAAACGGCCGTGACAGCAATGGGCAAAGGCGCGGAGTCAAATGCTATGGCGGCGCTAAGGTTAAGGCCGGCAGTATTATAATCCGTCAGTTGGGAACAAAGATCCATCCCGGCAACAATGTCGGCATGGGAAGAGATTATACATTGTTTGCCAAAATAGATGGGGTAGTAAAATTTGAAGAATTCGGAAAATCGCGCAAAAAAGCCAGCGTATATGCAGAGTGAAATTTATTGATGAAGCAATTATTACTATCCGGTCCGGTGATGGAGGAAGAGGCTGTGTAAGCTTCCGGAGGGAAAAATTTATACCTCGCGGAGGTCCGGATGGCGGAGACGGCGGAAAGGGCGGCGATGTTGTTTTTAAGACCACATCTCAAAAACGAACCCTTTATGATTTTAAATACAAAAAAATTCTTAAGGCTGAAAACGGCCGGCCTGGAGAAGGAAATCAAAAAACTGGAAAGAAAGGGAAAGACCTCGTTGTTGAAATTCCTCCCGGTACTGTATTAATCGATACAGACTCAGGACGAATCATAAAAGATTTGGTTGAACCCGGTAAAACCTTTACAATTGCAGTCGGGGGCAGAGGTGGCCAGGGAAATAAAAAATTTGCCACATCTACTCATCGGACTCCCCGTTTTGCCCAACCGGGCGAAGAAGGTCAAACCCTAAATATAAAACTCGAACTTAAGCTTATTGCCGATGTTGGAATTGTGGGACTTCCCAACGCCGGCAAATCAACGCTTATCAGCGTTATTTCCTCAGCACACCCCAAAATAGCCGATTACCCTTTTACCACACTCACACCGGTGCTTGGAGTTGTGAAGGCCGGAAAAGAAGAAACGTTTGTAGTGGCAGATATTCCAGGCCTGATAGAAGGCGCTCACAAAGGCGCCGGGCTCGGAATGAAATTTCTAAAGCATGTCGAACGTACACGCATTCTTATTCACCTGATTGACGCATCTGCCATAAATTCGGATAACCCTCTTTATAACTATGATATAATAATAAAAGAGCTTGCCTTGTACAGCAAAACTCTTGCTGAAAAACCCCGGTTGGTGGTACTGAATAAGATAGATATTACCGGTGCAAAAGAAGCTGCCGATATTTTTATTAAAGCAGCCGGAAACATCAAGGCATTAACAATATCTGCCGCAACCGGCAAAGGCATAAATAAGTTCAAGCAAAACATTCTGCAATTATTGGATAAATATTGATAATATGAAAGATGATGATAAATCGCTTGTTACTTCTTCCAAAAAAGTTGTTGTTAAGATAGGAAGTAATGTTCTAACCCAGGATCAGGGGTTGAATCTGAAAGTCATCGCCTCAATAAGCAGGCAGATAAGCATGCTGATGGACAGGAAAATTGAAGTTATTCTTGTCTCATCAGGAGCCATGTCTTCGGGTATAAAAAAAATCGGACTTCCGAAAAGGCCGGATGAAATACCGAAAAGACAGGCTGTGGCCGCAGTAGGACAGGCCGGGCTTATTATGGAATATGAAAAAGCCTTTGAACGCTTTGGAAAAAAAGTTGCCCAGATACTTCTTACAAGTGATGATCTTTCAAACAGAAAAAGATATTTGAACGCACGTAATACAATTTATACCCTATTATCATGGAAGGTTGTTCCGATTATAAATGAAAATGACACTGTTGTAGTAGAAGAGATAAAATTTGGTGACAATGATAATCTTGCTGCTATGATAGCTCTTCTTTTGGATGCCGACATGCTGATAATTCTTACCGATATCGAAGGGCTTTACGATAAAGATCCCAGAAACAATTCTGACGCAAAGCTTATCCCGGTAGTTGATAACATCAACAAAAACATAGAAAAAATGGCCGGAGCCATTCCAGGCCCGCTTGGTACAGGCGGTATGTTCACTAAAATCAAGGCGGCAAAAAAGGTTACTACGGCAGGAGTCCCCATGATTATAGCAAAAGGGGAAAAACCCGATATCCTTACACGGATTTTTGCTGGTGAAAAACACGGGACTTTCTTTGTCCCGAAAAAAGAAAGACTTTCAAGAAAAAAATGCTGGATAGGCTATTCACTGAAACCTCAGGGCGTAGTAGTTATTGATGACGGAGCTGTATCTGCAATTATAAATAAGGGCAAAAGCCTGCTTCCGGGAGGTATTATTGGAGTAAAAGGTGAATTTATGGAAGGCTCGCCGGTAGAATTTTCCAATTCAAAAAACGAAACACTTGGAGTAGGACTTGTAAATTACAGCTCCGCTGATATCAGAAAGATTATGGGGCTAAAAACCGGACATATAAAGGAAAAGCTTGGACAAAAACCCTATGATGAGGTAATACACAGAGATAATCTGGCGCTGACGGCAGAATGTGAATGAACAAAAGGGGAAAACAAATGTCTGTTGATGAAATTATAGAACAAATGGCAAAAGCGGCAAGAATTGCCTCAAGAGTTCTGGCAAGATGTTCTACTGCTAAAAAAAACGAGGTGCTTTTAAATATAGCCGATAAAATAGTAAAGAATGAAGCATACATCAAAAAAGAAAATAAAAAAGACCTTTCACAAGCAAAAAAAGCCGGACTTCCGGCAGCATTTATTGACCGGCTTGCTATAAAGGATGCAACAATAAAATCCATGGCTGAAGGTCTTAAAGAAGTATCGGCGCTTGAAGACCCGGTGGGCTCGATAGTAAAAACATGGGTAAGGCCGAACGGACTTTGTGTATCCCGCATGCGCATACCGCTTGGTGTTATAGGAATAATTTATGAGTCAAGGCCGAATGTGACTATAGATGCAGCAGGACTATGTCTTAAAGCTGGAAACGCAGTCATATTGCGAGGGGGGTCGGATGCTTTTTACTCGAACCAGGCTCTTGCCGGGATAATCAAAAAAGCCTTATCTGAATCAGGCCTGCCTGAAGAAGTGGTTCAGGTTGTTCCGGTAAAAGAGAGAATAGCGGTAAATGCTCTTTTAAGCCAGGAAGAATATATTGATCTTATTATACCAAGAGGAGGGGAAGAACTTATTCGCTTTGTTGTTCAAAATTCAAGAATACCGGTTTTGAAGCATTACAAGGGCGTATGTCATGTGTATGTTGATGAATGCGCTGATACTGACATGGCCCGCAAAATTTGTTTCAATTCAAAAGTCCAGCGCCCCGGTGTTTGCAATGCTGTGGAGACCCTGCTTATACACAGGAAAGCAGCAAGGAATTTTCTGCCTGAAATGGCAAAAGATTTCACAGCAGCCGGAGTTGAAATCAGGGGCTGCAGCAGAACATGTAAAATACTTCCGATAGCAAAAAAAGCAAAAGAAGAAGATTGGCCTGCTGAATATCTGGATCTTATCATTGCAGTTAAAATTGTCGATGATATGGATGAAGCAATAAGACATATCGAAAAATACGGATCAAATCATACTGAGTCAATTGTTACAAATGATTACAACAGATCACGGCGTTTTATAAGCGAGGTTGGTTCTTCGCTGGTTCTTGTAAATGCATCAACCCGGTTCAATGACGGCGGGCAGCTAGGATTGGGCGCTGAAATCGGCATCAGTACTTCCAAGCTTCATGCATTCGGACCTATGGGCCTGGAAGAGCTTACAACAACAAAATTTATAGCTTTGGGAAACGGACAGGTTAGAAAATAAAAATATTGAAACGAATAGGACTGTTCGGAGGCACGTTCAATCCGGTTCATTACGGGCATCTAAGGTCTGCTGCTGAGGTGCAGGCAAGGTTTTTGCTGGATAAAGTCTGCTTTATTCCGTGCGCTCTGCCTCCGCACAAAATACCATCGCGTATTGCAGATGCCAAAGATCGGTTTGAAATGATCAAAATAGCCGTTGACGGCTATCCTGATTTTTTTGTGTCGGATATTGAACTTAACAGACAGGGCCCTTCCTATACAATAGATACGGTAAAATATTTTCAAGCTAATCAAACCGAACCAACTGTCTTTTATTTTATATTGGGTCTTGATGCTTTTTTAGAAATAGATACATGGAAATCCTTCAAAGAGCTTTTTCGTATTATTCCGTTTATAGTCATGGCAAGGCCGGTTTCTGATTATCGAGACAGGGAAGATAACCTGACGATAATTCTTGATTTTATTAATAAAAGAATATCTGCCGGGTATTCTTTTTCAGAGAGAAATTCGTGCTATACTCATAAAACCAATGAAAAGGTTTATGTATTTGATGTAACCCCGATAGATATTTCTTCCACAAATATCCGGGAGCTGATTAAAAAGAAAGAGCCTTTTTCTTTTCTGGTCCCGCCCGGCGTAGAAAATTATATAAAAAACAATGGATTGTATATATGACTGCTAAAAAAAATCCGGAGACAAAAGAAGAAATTATTCAGTCATTTGATCTTTATATCAAGGCCGTATCGGGCAAAAAGGCTGAAGATATAGTAGCTATTGACGTGCGGGGCCTTAGTTCTGTCGCGGATGTGCTTGTTATATGCAGCGCACAATCCCATCGCCAGGTTATTGCGATAGCTGATTTTATTGAAAGACACATGAAAAAGAGTGGAATAAAACCCATTAGCGTTGAAGGGAAGAATGAAGGAATGTGGGTTTTGCTGGATTACGGAGATATTATTATTCACGTTTTTTATGAAACCGTAAGAAAGTTTTATGATTTAGAAGGCATGTGGTCTGATGCAAAACGAATAGCAATTGACGAACTCAAAATATACCCAAAAACATCATCTTTCGTCATTCCGGCGGAGGCCTGAACCCAGTAATTTTAATATGTTATGGATACCGGCTTTCGCCAGGTATGACGGTTTGAGGAGTCTTAAAATTTATGCCTGATAAACCGAACTTTTGTATGCTTATAATCTTAGACGGATGGGGAATCGGCAACACAAAAGAAGGAAATGCGATAGCTCTTGCAAATACACCTTTTCTTGATTCAATCAAAAAAGAATATCCTTTCACCAGCTTAAAATGCTCAGGCAAGGCGGTAGGGCTTCCCGAAGGCATTATGGGCAATTCCGAAGTGGGGCATTTAAATATCGGCGCAGGAAGGGTTGTTTACCAGGATCTTCTTAGAATAGACACGGCTATAAGAGACAAAAGTCTGTTTAAAAATGAGGCTCTTTGCCTTATCATGAAAAATGTTAAAGAAAAAAATGCTGCCCTGCATTTTATCGGGCTTCTTTCAGACGGCGGAGTGCACAGCCAGATAAATCATCTTTTTGCTCTAATCGACATGGCAAAAGAAAGCGGCCTTGAGGATGTTTATATTCATCCGATACTTGACGGAAGAGATACTCCGCCCGACAGTGGCGCTGGGTATATGCAGCAGCTCCAAAATTATATTGATAAAAAAAGAGTCGGGAAAGTTGCATCTGTCTGCGGACGTTATTATGCTATGGACCGCGATAACAGATGGGACAGAGTGGAAAAGGCCTACCGGCTTTATACAAAAGGGGAAGGGACAAAAGAAAAAAATCCTATAGAAGCAATAAAAAACTCTTATTCAAAAAACGAAATGGATGAATTTGTAAAACCAATTATTATTATCGATAATACCGGAAATCCTGCTGGAAAAATCAAAGACAATGACGCTGTTGTTTTTTTCAATTTCCGGTCCGACCGGGCAAGAGAAATAACACGCACACTCACAGATCCAGGCTTTACTTTTTTCAATAGAGATCCGCAACCGAAGCTGACCGGATTTGTATGCATGACCCAGTATGATGAAACATTTACCCTGCCCGTTGCTTTTCCGCCTGTCCGCCTGACCGATATTCTTGGAGAAGTAATAAGTAAAAAAGGGTTAAAACAGCTAAGAATCGCCGAAACGGAAAAATATGCTCATGTAACTTATTTTTTCAACGGAGGAGAAGAGAAACCGTTTCCTCTTGAAGAACGCTGCCTGATTCCTTCTCCACGCGAAGTGCCGACCTACGATAAAAAACCGGAAATGAGCGCAAGGCTCGTGACGTCTGAAATGCTGTCCCGCTTAAGATCTGCACGATACGATCTTATCGTGCTTAATTTTGCAAATATGGATATGGTGGGGCACACAGGAATAATTAAAGCCGCAATTTATGCATGCGAAACAATTGATTCATGTGTAAGTGAAATTTCTGCCGAAGTAAAAAAGCAAAAAGGTGCGCTTTTGGTTACTGCGGATCACGGCAATGCAGAAACCATGCTTGATGAACATAAACATGCTCACACTGCCCACACGTTAAATCCGGTTCCTTTTATACTTGTTGATGATTCAAGAAAAAACATTAAATTAAGAAAAGGAATGCTTGGGGACATAGCCCCCACCATACTCGAAATTATGGAAATCGAAAAACCTGCCTCCATGACAGGAGAATCTTTGATCAAATCCTGAAAATATTTCAAAATTTTTTCGCTTGATAATAACAGCATATGAGTGTAAAAAAACATAAACGCTTCTGAATCAATTCAAACAGAATTATTTTATGACACTGTGAATAAAGATAAATTCAGGATGATGAAATTATCATGAGGGATAAAAAATGGAACATATTAATATTTATAGAAGCATAGCACTTATACTTCTTTTGCTTTTTGCCGGATGTGCCGGTGTTCCGAAGGAAGAAACAAAAGAATATGAGAAGCCGGCAGAAATAGTTTTTGATCAGGCTCCTAAAACAATGGCTGTTTTGCCTTTTGAAAACAACTCCGTCACTGAAACAGAAAAATACGCTCCTTTAAGTAAGGGACTTTCCGCCATGCTTATTACCGATCTCAAAAACAGCAATACGACTCTTCAAATCATTGAGCGGGAAAAAATTCAGGCAATTTTAAAGGAGATTGCCCTCAGTCAGAGCGGAAGCGTGGATCAGTCAACTGCAGTAAAGGCCGGGAAGCTGCTTGGAGCGCAATCCATTGTTTTTGGATCATTTATGGTGCTTGGAAATAATGTGCGCATAGATGCCAGAATAATAAAAGTTGAGACAGGTGAATTGCTGATGGCTGAATCTATGTCAGGCGACAACAGCGGGTTTTTGAATTTAGCGGTTGAGCTTGCAGGAAAGATAGCAAAATCTATGAAAGTTGCTTTTAATCCTGTGTCGCTTAAGAGTAAAGGTAATCCTGACGCAGCAATTTATTTCTCACAGGGGCTTGAGGCGATTGACAGAGGAGATAAAGAAGAAGCTAAAAGATTGTTCTCTAATTGTATAAAACTTGACCCTGCATACAAAGAGCAGGTTGATAACGTGAAAGGTTTAAGCAAATGAAAAAGACAGCTCAACTCTTATTGGTATTTGCAGTTTTTATGATTTTTGGCGCAAATTCTTTTGCCGAAGACAAGACGATCCAGGCGGAAGGAGTAAGTTCAATATCGAAAGGAGATGCCATACGCCAGGCCCAGCGTTCTGCTGTTGAGGAAGCGGTTGGAATCTTTATTCAATCCCAGACCGAAGTGGAAAATTTCGAACTTAAAAAGGATAAGATTTTTTCAAGAACCGAGGGTTATATAAAAAGATTTTCGGTGCTGAAAGAGAGCAAGTCAGGAGGCCTGTTTAAAATAGTTATCGATGCAACAGTTTCTCTTGATAAAATCAAAGATGATCTTATTGCCATGAAGATACTTCTTGCAAGTATGGAACATCCAAAACTGATGGTGCTTATTGAAGAGGATTATAAGAGAATGGAGAATCTTGGAATGGGGATTGCCTCAACAGAAATGGCTTCTTTGCTTGGCGCCAAAGGGTTTGAACTTGTTGACAAGTCTCAGGTGGATGCAATAATGAATAATAATCAGGCCCGGCAAGCGCTTGCAGGAAATGCTAAAGCGGCAAAAGCTCTGGGACTTAAATTTGGAGCACAGTATGTAGTCGTTGGGAAAGCTGTTGCACAGGATGCCGGAGAGGCTTATCCGGGTTCAGGATTAAAGTCAATACAGGCTAGCATGCAATTAAAGGTTATACAGACTCAGACGGGGCTTGTCCTGGGTTCTGTAGTCAAAACAGGTGTTTCCGCCCATATCAGCGCTCTCTCAGGAGCTACGGCAGCGATTCAGATGTGTGCGCAAAAAGCTGTTGATGAATATCTGGTCAATGCCATAACAAATTCATTTCAGGAGTATTTAAACAATGGAACTCCACTTAAGCTGCACGTTACAGGCGTTGACTCTTTCCAGAAATCCATGATGGTTATCGAAGCTATAGAAAAATCGGAAAGAGTTGCAAGCAGTAAGAAAGAGGGATGGAATAAGACCGGCGGAATCCTTGAGCTTAGCCTACTATACAAAGGGACGAGCGAAGAACTTGCGCAAGTGATTGACGGGAAAAAAATCGGCGCCGGAAAGCTTGAGGTTGTTGATGTTGCGCCGGAAAGACTCGACTGTAACCTGAAATTGAAATAAATTTAAATTAACGCAAGTTATAATATTATAAAGCGTGGAGATAAATAAGATGAAACGCTCTCAACAGTTAATCCTTGAAGGTTGGGAAAAAAGGGCAACCTATGATGAACCTCGTCTCTCGGAAATGGTCGAAATGTATAAAGAAATAGGATTTGAAGTGCTCATGGAACCATTCAGCCCCGAAGATGAACCCGGTTGTGCGGAATGCATGAAAGATTCACCTCAACAGTATAAAACGGTCTATACTCGTAAAAAATCTTAAGAATCAACCCTGATGGAAAATAAATCTGATTTTCGGCCACGCCTATTTGCTGTCATAGGAGCCGGCCCTGTTGGCTGTATCGTATCAGCTTTGCTTGCTAAAAATGGATATGATGTAACCTTGTGTGATGTTGTTCCTGAGCTGATTAGACCGGCTGTAAATCCCGGAATTATCATTGAAGGAGCTGAAAACCTCCAGCAGAGCGTGACCCGCACATGCACAAGCATAGAGGATCTTGCTGAAAATGTTCCAGATGTAATAATTCTTGCTATAAAAGCCAACTCGCTTCCTCTTGTCTCTTCTGCCATTGAGGCATTTTACAAAGAGGGCACATACATTATCAGTTGGCAGAACGGAATTGACACCGAAGCTGAAATTGCGCGCACTCTCGGCAAGAAACCGGTAATGAGAGCGGTTGTTAATTACGGATGTGAGCTTATCGGCCCATGCCATGTCCGAATGTCTTTTCATCACCCTCCGCATTATTTACAGGAACTTGACAAAACATCAGCAATGGCTGCAATTAAACTCACAGAAATATTAACAAAATGCGGTCTGACAACCAAACATACCGATAAAATAAATTCTATGGTATGGCGCAAGGCAATTCTTAACGCTTGTATGAATCCCGTTTGCGCCGTAACCGGCCTTACCATGTCCCAGGCAATGAATGATCCGTTTGTTTTTCAGATCGTAGATTCTCTGGTAAAAGAATGTGTTGCCGTTGCCAGGGCTAATGAAATAGACCTTGGATGGGATTTTTATCCCTATGCTTTGGAATATATGGGTAATGCCGGTGATCACAAACCTTCAATGCTTACAGACATCGAAAACAACCGCAGAACAGAAATAGAATTCATGAATGGAAAATTTGTAGAATATGGCAGGCAAACAGGAATGGAAGCGCCTTACAACAAAATTTTAAGGGCTCTTATTAAAGCTCTTGAACCAAAATAATAACGGCTTCATAAAAACTTCCTCTGCTGTGTTGCGCTTCATCTTTCGTCATTGCAGCGTACGAATAAGTACGCTACATTACTCAAGATTTGCGCGCCTTGCATATGAAGCTTTTACGAAGCCGTTCAATAACAATGACCTTATCGGACAAAATCCTTTATGAGCACAAATCCAGTGTTTGTTGGAATTGACGTCGGAGCATCCAGAACAAAAGTTGCTGTAATTAATTCTTATAAAAATCTTTTAGGGTTTGCTGTGGAAAAATCGGGAACGGATTTCTTTTCAGCCGCAAAAAAATGTCTCGACCTGTCCCTTTTCGCATCAAAATCTACTGAAAAAGATATAAGCCACATTATCTCAACAGGATATGGCAGAAAAAATATTTCTTTTTCAGATGAAACCAAAACGGAAATCAGTTGTCACGGAAAAGGATCTTACCATTATTTCCCAATTGAAATCACAGTTATTGATATAGGCGGACAGGATAATAAAATTATAAAACTCGACAAAGATGGGCATAGAATTGGTTTCAGGATGAACCGGAAATGTGCGGCCGGAACCGGGACTTTTCTTGAGGAAATGTCGGCACGGCTTGATATACCCCTTGAAAACATGGATAGCCTTGCCGGACAATCCCTTGATATGGTTGAACTGGGAAGCTACTGCACCGTTTTTTCAGCTACTGAAGTATTGGAAAAAATTCGTCAGGGGAAAAAAGTACCCGATATAATTAAAGGCCTTTTCTTATCTGTAATAAAAAGAATACTTGAAATGGACTCTCTTAGCGATAACGTCGTAATGTCAGGAGGGGTTGTTGCTCATAATCCTTTCCTTGTAAAAATGACTGAAGAAATAATCGGAAGAAAAGTTCTGCTTCCCGAACACCCACAGCTCACAGGGGCTATTGGAGCGGCTCTTTACGCAATTGAAACAAATGGATGAAATTGTACTGGATAATATAAGCTTTAATTTGGATATTTCTTCTCTTAGAAAGAAAGTTCGGTTAACAGAAGATAATTCCCGCTATAATTCCTTCACGGCTTTTCTAAATGAGGCTTATTCCGTTAGCAGGCCTAAAGTAATCTATAAGCCGCTTTATATTGATGACAAAGATAATGAACAAGTTGTTATGGATGGAATAGTTTTTAAAAGCCGCATTATTGCAGTCAATCTGGCAGAAGTTCACAGGGTATTTGCTTTTGTTGCTACATGCGGAACTGAGCTTGAGGAATGGTCAAAACAAAAAGAAAAGATGCTTGAAGAGTTTTGGGCGGATACAATAATGCAAAGCTTTCTTTTCGAAGCAATCGACATCATGAATAAAAATATTGCAGATCATTTTAACCCTGGTAAAACTGCTTTTATGGCACCAGGTTCACTTAAGGAGTGGCCTATTGAAGAACAGCAAACTTTATTCTCTGTTTTTCATGATGTCCAGAAATCTATCGGGGTAAAAATAAATCCGGAGTATATAATGAGCCCGCGCCATTCTGTATCAGGAATCATCTTTCCTGCCAGGGTTGATTATGAAAATTGCCAGTTATGCCCAAGAGAAAGATGTCCCGGCAGACGGGCGCCTTATGATAAGGAATTATATAGCAAACGCTATTCAATGACAGCTTCGTAAACTTTTATCACAAACCAGAAATATACTGGTAAAAATATTTAATTACCATTGTTTTGTCGGGAGAAAGTCCATGAAAAGCAGAAAATTTATTTTAAATTTTTCACCGACAGGGATGATACCGACAAAAACAATCACACCACACGTACCTGTCTCGCCGGAAGAAATAGTCGAACAAGTTCTTGAAGCCGGTTCCCTTGGCGCCAATATTATTCATCTTCATGCGAGGGATCCGAAAACAGGGGAACCTACCTACAAGAAGGAAATATATCAAAAAATAATTAAAGGAATCCGGAAATATGATAAGCAGATAATTTTGGGAGTGTCAACGAGCGGACGAACATACAATAAATTCGAAGAAAGGTCGCAGTGTCTTGATTTAGAGGGTGAACTTAAGCCGGATTTTGGAAGTTTGACTTTAAGCTCTCTGAATTTCAACAAACAGGCAAGTGTCAGCACTCCAATGATGATTCAGGATTTGGCCGGAAAAATGATGGAAAAAGGCATAAAGCCCGAACTTGAAGTTTTTGACCTGGGAATGATAAATTACGCAAAATACCTTATACATAGGAAACTTATCCAACCGCCTTACTATATAAACTTCATCCTTGGAAACATTGCTTGTGCTCAATCGGATATGCTGCATTTAGGATTGTTGATAAAGGAGCTGCCCGGCAGAACCTATTGGGCTGCCGGGGGAGTTGGAGACTATCAATTTCAGACCAATGTAATGGCATTGATTGCAGGAGGCGGAGTCAGGGTTGGTTTGGAAGATAATATTTTCTTTGACAGAAACCGAAAAAAGTTGGCCACCAACAAAGAATTGCTTAACAGAATAATTGATGTAGCGAAAATGTTATATTGTGAACCGTATAAGGTTTCAGAGCTGCGCAGAAAATTGGGCCTATTGCCAAAATGATAAATTTCGTTCTGTTAATACAAGAAAACAAAACCCTCCGGAAAATCTATAGCATTGTATCTTCATTGATACAAGTGATACCATATTATATTATGGAAGAATTTTATGCTGATCAAAAAAAGCCTGATGTTTCGTTTGAAAAAGAAGATCTCGAGATCAGTATTCTGACACATAACGATATGGAACTTTTGGGGAAACATGAAGAAAGCAATGTAACGACTGAAGAGTTAATTCGGCTTATGAAAAATGGATGCTTATGTTTGGCTGTTAAGTTAAAAGGTGAAATAGCGGCATATTCATGGTGTGATCTGAATTATTTAAAATTTAAAGACAGAACTGTTGCGTTAAGACAAAATGAGGCTTATCTGTTTGATGCAAGAACCTACAAGGTGTTCAGAGGAAAAAATTTAGCGCCGTACAACAGATATGAGCTTATCAAGTTGTTGAATAAACGTGGTGTTGAAAGATTTTTCAGTATTACGCTATGGTCTAATACTGCATCGATGAAATTCAAGCAGAAATTAGGCGCAAAACCGGTAGAACTGTTTTTATATGTCGGTCTTTTTAGGAAGTTTTGCATGCATTTTCGATTAAAAAAATATGGCTCATCACCAATAAAACCTCGTTTATTATAAGAAAGTGTATTAGTCGTGACAGCTGAATGGTTGAGCCGATATCATCTGATCCGGTCAATTAAGTCGGATGAAGGTTTGCTATCCTTCTGGCGTTCCCCAGGAAGCAATGATCCTTCATGGGACGAATTCCTCATGAAAACGCCAATGGGCCAATTCCAGCAATCCAGCATGTGGGCGCAGGTGAAGGAAATGGATGGATGGGAAAGTCTGAGAATATTGGCGACCATTGAAGATCAAATCGCTGGGGGATTCCAAATCCTTTGGCGTAATACTCGCTTAGGCAGAATAGGATATGCTAGTAAAGGCCCTGTGGCCTTTCCTGAAAAGCAAATCCTGATTGAACGGCTTGTAGTCTTAATGTGTGATGAAGCCCGAAATAACAAAATTCTCGCATTAATTGTTCAACCGCCTGACGATAGCCAAATTACTTCCGATATCCTCGGCCACTACAATTATTTCCTGAGCAACCCTATGGATGTTATCGAAACAACGCTTTTAGTGGATGTAAGCAAAGGCAAAGAAGCTCTTGACAGGGGAATGAGCAGAAAAACTCGGAAAAATGCGCGGTTAGCCGATAAATTCGGTGTTACCATTCGGGAAGGCACTGAGGAAGATATAGGTTTGTTTTTCAGTTTAATGGTTGAAAGCTGCAAGCGTCAAGGTGTGAAACCAAATCCCTCTTCAGAAAAAGCATTCAGTCGATTGTGGATAGCTTTCTCCAAATTCAACTGCTTACGCTTGACATTTGCAGAATATAATCATGAAGTGCTTGCTGGAAGCCTGAACATTGTATTTGGGAAAAAGGTCAACCTATGGAAAAAAGGGTGGAATTTTAAATGCCGTGATCGTTACCCTAATGACTTGTTATACTATGAAACATTGCATTGGGCATGCACAAATAATTTTAACCATTGTGATTTTATCGCATTTGACCGAAGCATTGCCGAAGCATTGCAGAAAGGAGCGCCATTATCCGAAGCGCAGGAAAAATCTCGTCATATATTTAATCTTCGTTTTGGCGGCATGCCAAAAATTCTTCCGCCTGCGCGCATTTGGATTTCAAATTCTTTGTTGCGATTCGGTTACGAAAATATAATTGTCCCTTTAACCAACCTTCGACGTTTGTCCAAACATAACTATTTTAAAACATTTTCAGGTTCATTGCTATGAGTGATTCTTCAAGGATTATTCTTCCTAAACAATGATTGCATTTTGCGCCTGACTTGAATGTCATGGGTGATGGATTGGGGGACATTAGATTGTTTTCCTCCTCTTCAGAAAATGATGAAGAATGGGATGAGTTCCTACGTTGCCTGGAGGGCGCCCATCATGAGCAAACGAGCATGTGGGGACGCGTGAAGAAGACTTATGGAGGATACCAGCCTGTGCGTTTTCTCGCCTTTCAAGACGGAAAGCTCATTGGGGGTTGCCAGATACTCCACAAGAAGATCCTTAGAATCTTTCACGTTGGTTACATTTGCTATGGACCTCTGTGGGCGCCGTTGGATGAAAAACTTGCATTTTGGTTAAATGGACAGCTTGTCGCTTTTGTCCGCGCACTTGGCATTCAGTATGTATACGTGGACTTCCCTTATGACGGTTTTCAGACAGCAGAGCACTTCAGTATGATGGGCTTTAGGAGACATCCCGATTTTCTGCCGCCCTCCGGCAGGATGTCAGCCTCTGTCGTCCTTGATCTCAAACTCTCAGAAGACGAGCTCTTAAGCCGGATGAAGGCCAGTACGCGAAGGAATATCAGAGTGGGCTTGCGATCCGGAGTTGTGGTTAAACGGCAAGTAGAAAATGCGCCTGAACTTTTCACTGACTTGATGTGGAAGCTTTGTAAGAGGAGAGGATGTGCTCCGACTCCACCTGAAAGGGATTTCTTCATCAAGGTTCAAGAGTCATTTAAACAGTCCCAACAGGCGCATTTTTTCTTCGCCTTCCTCGGCGAAGAATCCGTAAGCAGTAGTATTGTGTTTACGGCTGGAAACTGGGCACGTTGCTGGAAGGTTGGTTGGTCCGGTGCTCACCATAGGAAATATCCCAACGAAGTTCGTGAGTGGGAGGTAATTAAGTGGGCCAAAAGGGCGGGCTACACCAAATTCGATTTTGTCGGGATTGAGAGAAAATGTGCAGAAGCTCTATTCGCTGGGTATGCCATACCCGACACGCCCGATAAGGGCGTTACTCTCTTTAAGCTCGGCTTTGGGGGTAAACCTGTGCTGCTTCCTCTGCCTGTAAGTACGGTCTTCAACCCTGTGTTTAGGACCTTGTTGTACTCCAAAAAATTGCATAAACTCATGTATATAATGAAAGGTGAGGTGAGAAAAGTTTAATGCTGTTAATCAAAGCCTATTATACACTCAAATTCCTTCTTCCCAGACCATTGCAAATTCTGTTGCGGAGATATTTCATCAGGCGGAAACTGTCTAAATGCGAAAACATCTGGCCAATCGACAAGAACGCATGCAAATCCCCTGAAGGCTGGACCGGCTGGCCGGATGGAAAACAATTCGCCCTTGTCTTGACCCATGATGTGGAAACGGCCAAAGGTTTAGATAAGTGTTATAAATTGGCGGAGATTGATGAGCATATGGGTTTCCGGTCATCTTTCAATTTTGTTGCCTCCGATTATAAGGTTCCCGCATCATTACGCCAACATTTCACCAGACGTGGATTTGAGGTCGGCATCCATGGTTTACATCATAACAATAATCCATTCCGGTCCGAATCAAACTTCCTGAAGCAAGCCATTGCTATTAATAACTATCTAAAAGAATGGGGTTCCGTAGGTTTCCGCAGCCCCAGCATGTACCATGACTTAGGAATGCTTCATCAGCTCGACATAGAATACGATGCTTCCACTTTTGATACGGACCCCTTTGAACCTCAGCCGGACGGGATGGGCACAATCTTTCCTTTCTGGGTATCGGGTAATGCCGGCCAGAAGGGATATATCGAACTGCCCTATACCCTCCCCCAGGATTTTCTGCTGTTTATATTGTTGCAGGAAAAAAGCATCGATACTTGGAAAAAGAAATTAGACTGGATTGCCGAACACGGCGGTATGGCCTTGTTTATTACTCATCCGGACTATATGAATTTTGGAAGATCATCTCGTAGTGATGAATACCCCATAAAATATTACAAGGAATTTCTCGATCACATCAAATCAGAATATGAAGGAAAATACTGGAACGCACTGCCCAAAGATGTATCATGTTTTTGGTTAAGCCATTATAAGATCAATGACTATAGAAGCAGGTTAGTGTCCCATAAGCGTATAATGAATAATAGCTCATTTAAGCGAGAACTATCATCAGTATCAAGGACTACAATTATAGATCCGGTTAATGATACCCGATGGAATAAATTTGTAGAAGGCCACCCATTTGGTTTGATTTGCCATCTTTCGGGTTGGAAACAGGTTCTCGAAGGAAGTTTTCCTCACATGAAGGGCTATTATCTGGCTTTATTAAGTGATAATGGTGATTCTATTCGGGCAGCACTGCCAATCTTTGAAGTCAAAAGTATTCTCACAGGCAAGAGGCTGGTCAGTATTCCCTTTGCGACCAATTGCGACCCTCTTATCTCTTCAAATGAAGACATGAGGGAGCTTCTTGACGCGGCAATAAATTTGTCACGAGTGCTTGGATGTTCTAGGATTGAAATCAGGACACTGGGATCTTGGCCACTCATCGAGGACAGCAGGATATGCAGTGTGGTTCATAACAAGAGCCATCAATTATCGCTTGAAACCGAACCGGAAGAGTTAATAAAGACATTTAGCAAAAAAGCGAGATGGACAATAAGAAAATCCATGAAAAGCGGTTTAGATCTGCAATTAGGCGGCAGTGAAAAAAATCTTCTTGAGTTTTATAATCTTTACGTGAAGACGAGGAAGCGTTTAGGCCTACCGCCACAGCCGTATTCATTTTTTTATTTAATATGGGAAAAATTCTCACATTCCAATCATATTTCAATGCTTTTTATCAGGTATAGAGGGCAGTTGGCTGCAGGTTTGATAATGTATAAGTTTAAAGGACGTTGTTCATGGGAACATTTGGCTGCGGATACAAGTTTTAACAATTTAAATGTAAGCTATTTTGGCCTCTGGCAAGCAATTAAATTAGCCCATTCCGAAGGATACAAAATATTCGATTTGGGCAGAACTGGAATATATAATGAAGGATTAATGAATTTCAAGAATCGTTGGGGAACAAGAGTGATAGACTTGCCACAGTTTTATTATCCAGAGAAGTTATGCTCGAGTTTAAATTATCGAGAAACATCCATACCGTATAAGATCGTCAGAGAAATAAACAGAAATGTCCCTGATTCTGTATTCCATCTTATCGGGAATTTCTTTTATAAACATCATGGATAGTTAATAGGAAAAGGTATTATAACATAATCCCTTGGCCCTCTTGAGCCGATTGTCAGCTACTTCCACCTCGAAACTGTTATTTTTTATAGTTACTGTCGCTTTTCTGTCTTTGCTTTTTAAGAAACCGCTCTTGCGGGTTAAAAAAGCTTCGCCTAAAACTCCTAATGTTATTATCAGATTTAAATACTTCATTTTCCACCGCATTTTAGTTCATAAGCGACAATACTGCACGCAAGCGCAACAGTCAATCATAACTTCATCCTTGCCATTGAATTTTAAGGATTTTATCGGTTTATTCAAAACTGCTTACAAAATTATTTGGTTTCAATGATTCTGGGGTAAAGGAGTTCTGTTTTAAAGGGAAAAGGTCGAGAAAATACACATAGTATTATTTTTGTTGTTAATTAGCGCTGCTTCAAGCATTTAGTCAAAAATTTGGTTATTTGCTTTTTAAGCATATTTTAGGTAATTTAGACGAAGGAAGTGCTGCATTGCTGATTCTTATGTGTTTGCGATATTTTGGTTTTGATCTGACAAAAATTTTTTTAAAAAACCTCCCGAAACTCATAATGAGACTGGAGAGTAGCATCAACTATTAAATTTGAAAGGAAATAAATGCAAAAGTATCGGAGTACTTTAGAACCATTTGTTTTTTATGGTTATACCTCATGGCATTAATCAGCATGCAGGATTTGAGTTGGGGTTTGGGGGACGCGCCTCTGCTCGACAAGATAAGCATGCAAATTGAAAAGGGTGAGAGGATCTGCCTTCTGGGCCGAAACGGTGCAGGCAAATCGAGTTTGATCAAACTCATAAATGGCAGTCTTTCTCAAGACAGCGGGGAGATCCGGTTTCAGCAGGGTATAACAACCGCCATTCTGGAGCAGGAAGTGCCTTACCGCGCTGAAGGCGCCGTTTTTGATATGGTGGCTCTTGGCTTAGGCCACAAAGGCGAAATCCTTGTCCAATACCGCAGCTTATCCAAGAGCCTTACAGCTTGCAACCCTGAGAATCTTTCCGGATATGAAGCGCTGCAGCATCAGATGAATGCTGTCAGTGGATGGGTTCTGGCGCCGCAGATAGAGGATTTACTGGCTAGAGCAGGACTTGAACCCGGATTGGATTTTGCTGCTCTTTCCGCAGGCATGAAACGCCGCGCCCTGCTTTGCCGTGCCATGATCAGGCAACCCGACATACTCCTTCTGGACGAACCCACCAACCATCTGGATATCGACACTATCGTCTGGATGGAAGACTACATAGCAAAGAATATTCAAACCTTGCTGTTTGTCTCCCATGACCGGGCCTTTGTACAAAGAATTGCAAACCGCATTCTGGAACTGGATCGGGGTCGTCTTATTTCTTATGCCTGCGATTATAAAACTTATTTAAGACGAAGGGAAGACGATGCCCAAAGCGAGATAAATCAAAACCGGCGCTTTGATAAAAAGCTTTCGGCAGAAGAGGTCTGGATACGCCAGGGAATCAAAGCTCGCCGAACAAGAAACGAAGGAAGAGTTCGTGCTTTAAAAAAATTGCGTGAGGCTTTCCGGGCACGCCGGGCTGAAATCGGCCGGGTAAACATGAAGACCCAGGATGCTGAGCGCAGCGGCAAACTGGTAATAGAAGCCAAAGGAATTTACTATTCTTATGCCGGTGTTCCCTATATCAGGGATTTTAATACCGTGATCATGAGAGGCGACAAAATAGGCCTCATAGGTCCCAACGGATCGGGTAAAACAACCTTGCTGAAAATACTGCTTCAGGAAATAACCCCGGATTGCGGCAGTATTAGTCACGGAACCAAGCTTCAGGTAGCCTATTTTGATCAGTTGCGCCTGCAGTTGGATGAAAATAAAACCGTTGTTCAAAACATAGGCGAAGGCAATGATTTCATTGAGTTCAATGGACAAAAACGCCATGTGATCTCCTACCTTCATGATTTTCTGTTCCCTCCTGAACGTACTCGCACCCCGGTTCACATTCTCTCTGGCGGCGAAAAAAATCGCCTCCTGCTTGCCAAACTGTTTGTCAAACCGGCCAATTTGCTGGTGATGGATGAGCCGACAAACGATCTGGACGCTGAAACCCTGGAACTCCTGGAAGATCTGCTGCTGGACTATACCGGCACGCTTTTGCTTGTAAGTCACGACCGTAGCTTTTTAAACAATGTGGTTACAAGCACTCTTGCCTTTGAAGGCAACGGAACAGTACGGGAATATCCAGGCGGTTATGATGACTGGCTGGCCCAACGCCCGGCTACAGACTCTTTGCTAAAACCTGAAGCTAAAATCTCAAAGCTCCGTATCACCAGAAATAAATCGGAGAAACCTCTCAAGCTGGGATTTAATGAGCAACGGGAACTTGAAGCCATTCCCCGAATCATAGACGAACTGGAAACCGAGCAAAAGCATCTCTTCGCCGATATGTGCCATCCGGATTTTTATAAAAAAAATAAAGATGAAATTGCTGCCATCACTTTGCGCCTGAAAGAAATTGAGACGGAAATCGCGGTTACCTATCGGCGCTGGGAGGAACTGGATGCCATAACCTAAGGTTAGGAATAGATGGCTTGCAATTTATTGACTTTCCGTTATGTTAAGAGTATATAGCTTTTGATTTCAATAAATTGAACCTAAACAGCGCGCGTATTCTTCGTTGCTTGCAGCGCGGCACCTTCAATACGTTTTAAAACCGGGATTAATTTATTTTACTTAAAGCCTTTGAGGCAAGATTCAATGAATAAGGATAAACTTACGGATAACCTAAATCAGCCTGAAACAAAGGAAGAACTTTTGACTCTGATCCAGGATCTGCAATTGCGCCAGATTGAGCTGGATAAACAGAACGAGCGGCTGAGAAAGACCAACGATGAGCTTGGCAATAGATATAAAACATATTCGGATCTATATGAATATTCACCCGTAGGATATCTTACCCTGGATGAAAAAGGCAATATCCTTAAATTTAATTACACAAGTTCAAAATTACTTGGTGTTGAAAAATCGAAATTAATGAGAACTGCGTTTTACGAGCTTGTTGATGCGGAATTTCTCCCTCATTTTAATCAATTTATTCAAACAGTTTTCTCAGAACAGGCAAATGCGGCCTGTGAGCTTAAGATGAAAGTGCAAAGGGGGAAACAGACTTACTTGTATATAGAAGGCGCAAGCAAAGTGCCCGGCCTCAATCTGGAAAATCGTTGTTTTGCGGTTATTGCCGACTGCACCGCTCATGTGGAAGCTAATAATGCTTTAAACGAGTATATGGAAAAACTCAACAAACGCGTAAAGGAGCTCGACTGCCACTACAGGCTTTCCAGTCTGAAAAGCAACAGCATGGAGGACCTGCTTCAACAAACAGTCGAGATTCTTCCTCCTGCATGGCAGCATTCCGATAAAGCTTGCGCTCGCATCATACTTGATGGAAAAACATATAAGACGGAAAATTTTCGGCAAACACAATGGAAGCTGGCAAGCAATCTATTGTTAAACGGCAAACTGGCCGGTGTTGTTGAGGTCTTTTATCTGGAACAATTGCCTCAAGCAAATGAAGATCCTTTCCTTATTGAAGAAAAAAACCTTCTTGATGTGATTGCAATACGAATTTCAAAAATTGTAGAGCGTGTTCGCGGGAAAGAGGCATTGCGTAACGCTCTCAACGCCTCTCAATTGCGCGAAAAAGAAATAGAGGCTCTTTTTAATAGTTCACGTACAATTTTAAAGAATCAGTCCTTTCCTGATGTTGCCCGAGTAATATTTGATTCCTGCAAAGAACTCATCGGAGCTTCTTCAGGATATGTTGCTCTTTTGTCAATAGACGGAACCGAAAATGAAGTGCTTTTTCTGGATTCAGGCGGTTCGCCATGTCATGTCAATCCTGAACTTCCTATGCCTATTCGTGGCCTGAGAGCAGAAGCCTATCGAACAGGAAAAACAGTGTATGAAAATGATTTTTCAAACAGCAATTGGATTAAATTTATACCCGAAGGGCATGTCAGGCTCGAAAATGTCCTTTTTTCTCCTTTGACTATTGACGATAAGGTGGTTGGACTTTTGGGTATTGCCAATAAATCCGGGGGATTTACGGAAGATAACGCCAAAATGGCAACTTCCTTTGCCGAACTGGCATCCATTGCATTTATGAACAGCAGATCGATAGAAACCATAAAAGAATTAAACCGGAACCTGGAAGTACGTGTTAAGGAGCGAACATCCGAACTTCAGACTGCAAACAAGCATCTTGAGCAGGAGATAGAAGAGCATCATAAGGCGGACAAAGCCCTGCGAAAGGCGCTTTCTGAAATCAAAAACTTAAAAGATCAGATAGAAGCTGAAAACATATTTCTTCGCCGGGAAGTTAAAACACAGCATCAGTTTGGAGATATTATAGGCGAAAGCAAAAGTTTTAAGCATTCTGTTTATCTGGCGGAGCAGGTTTCTCAGTCAAACACAACTGTTCTCATACAAGGTGAAACAGGTACCGGAAAAGAGCTGTTTGCAGCCGCCATACATAATTTAAGCCCGCGCAGTGACCGCCCGATGATTACAGTCAATTGTGCCGCCCTTCCGTCCAATCTGATAGAAAGTGAATTATTCGGCAGGGAAAAAGGCGCCTTCACCGGAGCCGATACCCTTCAGATCGGCCGGTTTGAGATTGCAAATAATTCAACCCTTTGTCTTGATGAAATAGGAGAGTTGCCTCTCGAAATACAGGCCAAGCTTTTACGTGCAATACAATACAGCAAATTTGAGCGCCTGGGGTCTTCAAAAACAATAAAAGTTAATGTGCGTATCATTGCCACAACAAACCGGAATTTAGAGGAAGAAGTGCAAAAAAGCCGCTTCCGTCAGGATCTATTTTACAGGCTTAATGTTTTTCCCATAACTGTTCCTCCCTTGCGTCAGCGCAAAGAAGATATACCATTGCTGGTAAATGCCTTTGTTGACAGATATGCTAGAAAATATGGCAAGAAAATTGATTACATTCCCAAAGAAACTATGAAAATTCTTCAGGACTATTCATGGCCTGGAAATGTTCGTGAGCTTGAAAGCGTCATCGAAAGATCTTTAATCTTATGCCCTGGTCCAACTCTGTACCTGGCAGATAAACTGGAACCAATGCTGCTTTCAGCATCGTCAGAGCTTAGCACTCTGGAAGAAATGGAACGAATGCATATACTCAGATCTCTTTCGCTTTCCGGCTGGCGTATTAACGGGAAAAATGGGGCTGCCGCTCTGCTTGATATGCATCCAAGCACATTAAGAGCAAGGATGCATAAGCTTCAGATAAAACGTCCCGAAAATAATAATATATAATATCCAATCTTAATTAACTAAAAACAATATCAATAAATTGATATCTAACCAAATATTGATATCAAACTATTTGTTTTGGTCTTATTATTTTATACTATCAACAATCTAACAGAATCTTATTAAAATTCTAACGAACTGGTTTTAAAAGGTATTGTTAACTTTATTAATTATTTTTATGTTGATGGCAAACTAATTGCATAAGATAACACAAGTCATACTTGTCATACGAAAGATAATTTATATAGATACACTTTAAAAAAGCCTATCATGGTGTAATTAATTCTTAATAAAAGGGAAGGATCTGATCATGTATAATAATAGTGAATTATGCGAAAAAATAAAAACGATATATCCGGATATCGGCGCATGTGGAATAGATATCAGTGTTGACTACGATAAAACAAAAAAGGCCTGGATAGTTGACCTTAAAAAAGGAAGTCATGAACTGAAAACTCATTTGGAACCGGAAGACGCCGATTTGTGTATGAACGGAAAACAATGTATCGGTCTTGGAATCCAGATAGCTCAGCTTCGTTCAAATGTAAATCTGGCATAAGAAATGACATATTAAGCGCTGATATCACCGGAGGATAAAATGGACATTTCATTTGGTAAAAAACTTGATTGCTATACCGGGCATCTTAAGAAAAGTCCTTGCAGAGACTGCAAGTTAAAAAAGAATCTACCGCATTGTTCAGATGATTGCAAAACATTGAATCAATTACAGATGGATTTGGTCGGTATAATATCATGCTCAAATAACTATTCAGAGCTTGAAGCATTTTCTCTTTCATATCCCCGATCCTGATTAATTATGTAAACATAAGCAAATCGCCACCTGGTCAAACTGATTTCGCAGGAAATCTTTGACCCAGGTTGTGATTTTATTAATTGAGGTCTAAAAATGTCATCAAATTTCAGAATAGCTGCACACAAAAGCAATGCTAATCTTTATCTTGAGCTGATGGGTGAATTTGACGGAGCTTCAGCAATGGAACTGATTAATATTTTAAAAGAGCACAGCAGCAAGATTAAAAATATCATAATCAACACAAGCGGTCTTTATTTGATACATCCTTATGGTTTGGGTGTGCTTCAAAAAGAATGTATGGCCAATAATTCTTTCCGCGATCTTCGGTTTATCGGCAAACACGGAAACATAATGGAGCCTCAAGAGGGCGACTCTTTCTGGTATTAGCAGTATTAAGCAGTATTAGACTGTTTTAAGGTTTATTGTTATAAGCACTAAAAGGAAATCTCTATGAATAACCGTCATATTATATCAAAATCGGAACCCGTTTCATCTTTATTGGGCGCCATACTAGGATTTAAACCGCTTTACGGCATTGAAGTCAAAAACGAGATATGCCCTTTATGTGGCTTTACACATAAAATCCTGCCCATAGAAGAAACAATTGCGGTTGGCTTCGGTAATGCATCGCTGACCAAAAACAATGAGTGCATCTATTCAGAAATTGAAGCCCAAAGCTGTAATGATTATATTACCGTGGCTCAGGCCGAACAACTGGCAGTATCTGATCCGTATCATGACTGGAGAATACATCTAATTGCTCCGTTCAGCGCACAGCACTACCAGCGCCAGGGCGAACGTCATTGGGTGTTATATGAAAAGGGCCAGGGGTTCGCATGAGGAACCCCCCTTATCCCGCCAGTTAGAAATAACAAAATCAATATCACATTAATTCAATCAGCGATTCCACCCCCCAGAGAGGCTTAATTTACCCGAAATTTATTAAAATACCGTTGGCAATTTTAGGAAATGCTGATATATTTAACATCATGGAAAAGCAAACAAAACCCCCGAATAGCGGTAACAAACAAGATAAGACTTCTCCAAAGAACACCCTGTCGCGGAAAGAGAGATTGCTTTTCCCTATTGTCGGCATCGGGGCATCCGCCGGCGGGCTGGAGGCTCTGGAGCATTTTCTGCGTCATGTGCCGCAAGAAAGCGGCATGGCCTTTGTAATTGTCCAGCACATGGACCCGACACACAAGGGAATCCTTCACGAACTACTTCAGCGCATCACCGGAATGAAGGTTTTACAGGTCAGAGACCGTATGCGGATCAAGCCGAACTGCGTATATGTGATTCCTCCCAACAGAGATATGTCTATTCTGCACGGTGCGCTGCATCTGTTCGAACCGACGATGCCGCGCGGTCTGCGTCTCCCAGTCGATTATTTTTTCCGTTCTCTGGCTGAGGACCGGCAGGAGCAAAGCATAGGAGTCATTCTCTCCGGCATGGGGTCGGACGGCACAATGGGACTCAGAGCCATCAAAGAAAAAGCCGGGGTGGCGCTGGTGCAGGAACCGGGATCTGCCAAGTTCGACAGCATGCCCAGAAGCGCAATTGAGGCCGGGCTGGCCGACATTGTGGCGCCTGCGGAGGATTTGCCGGCAAAGATCATCGACTATCTCCGGCACACCCTCGTTATCGCCAAAAAGGAGTTTTCATTAGAGGAGAAGGGGCAGAGCGCTCTGGAGAAAGTTCTTATCCTCCTGCGAACAAAGACCGGCCAGGACTTCTCGATGTACAAGAAGAATACCGTTTACCGGAGGATCGAGCGGCGCATGGGCATCCACCAGATAGACAGGATCGGTGATTACGTCCGCTTCATGCAGCAAACCCCCCAGGAGGTAGAACTCCTCTTCAAGGAGCTTTTGATTGGTGTAACCAACTTTTTCCGCGATCATGCGGCATGGGAACAACTGCAGAAAGAGGCCATCCCGGCTCTATTGGCAAGCCATCCGGCAGGCAGGGCTCTTCGCGCCTGGTCGGCAGGCTGCTCGACGGGGGAGGAAGCTTATTCACTTGCTATTGCCTTCAAAGAGGCGCTGGAACAGGTTAACCCCACTGAGAATTTCACACTGCATATTTTTGCCACCGACCTCGACACCGATGCGATAGACAGGGCTCGCCAGGGTGTCTATCCGGCCAACGTCGCCGCTGATATATCTCCCGAACGGCTTAACCGGTTTTTTATCAAAGAAGAAAATAACTATCGGGTCGGCAGGGAGATCAGGGAAATGGTAACCTTCGCTACTCAGAACATCATCATGGACCCCCCCTTCACCAAACTGGATATTATTATATGCCGAAACCTTTTGATCTATCTGACGCCGGAACTTCAAAAAATACTACTACCGCTCTTTCACTACAGTCTGAACCCGGGCGGCATCCTGTTTTTGGGAAGCGCGGAGACTGTCAGTAACTTTACCGATCTCTTTGCGCCACTGAATATCAAAGCGAGGCTCTTCCGGCGGCAGGAATCCGTTTTGCCGGCTGAACCATTAGTGTTTCCGGCCTCTTTTATCTCCCCCCTGCCGGAAGTTTCCAGGGAATTCACTATGCTAAAACCTGCTGCTAATCTCCAGACACTCGCAGACAAGCTTCTCCTGCAGCATTTTTCCCCTCCTGCCGTGCTGACCAACGACAAGGGTGATATCCTCTATATCAGCGGACGTACGGGTAATTATCTTGAACCGGCGTGCGGCAAGGCCAACTGGAATATTTTCGCCATGGCCCGTGAAGGGCTGCGTTTTGATCTGGGAAATGCTTTCCGGAAGGCGATCCGGCAAAAAGAGGCGGTAACCGTCAGGGGCCTCAAGGTTGACACCGACAAAAGCACGCAGACCATTGATGTCACTGTCCGGATGATCGAAGAGCCGGAAGCGCTGAGAAGTATGGTAATGATCGTCTTTAGCAATGCGGCAACTCCCCCTGAAAAGAAAGTGACGGGACGCTCCGGGACATCCTCTGCCGCCATCGCCAGAGTGCTCCAACTGGAGCAGGAACTCCGGCAGGTCCGCGAAGAACTTGAGACTACCCGCGAGGAGATGCAATCCTCGCACGAAGAGCTCAAATCCACAAACGAGGAGTTGCAATCAACCAATGAGGAGCTGCAATCAACCAACGAAGAACTGACCACATCCAGAGAAGAGATGCAATCCTTAAACGAAGAGCTGCAGACGGTGAACGCCGAGCAACTTTCCAAAATGGATGAGCTTTCGAGGATTAACGACGACATGAGGAATCTGCTTAACAGTACGGAAATAATCACTGTTTTTCTGGACAACAAACTTCATGTCCGGCGGTTCACTCCCGGAGCGGACAAACTCTTTAAGCTGATCCCTGGGGACGTGGGGCGGCCGCTTTCCGACATAGTGAGCGATCTGCTCTATCCCGATTTGATTGAAGAAGCGCGGGAGGTGCTGCGAACGCTGGTATTTTCGGAAAAG
>DYJH01000030.1:0-17049 GCA_020723255.1 Desulfonema limicola
TCCGACCTTCAGATGCCAAAAATGAACGGAATTGAATTTCTTGCGCAAGCCAAAGAAATTGCGCCGGATACTGTCCGTATAATGATGACCGGCAATGCCGATCTTAATAAAACCATCCGTGCGGTCAATGAAGGAAACATATTCCAATTTCTGACTAAGCCCTGCTCTCCTGATATTTTAAAAAATGTCATTGGTCTCGGCATCAAGCAGCATAGGCTGGTAATTGCCGAAAAGGAGCTTCTTCAAAAAACCCTTAAAGGGACCATATCGGCGCTGAATGAAATATTATCTCTGATAAATCCTGCGGCATTCGGAAGGTCTTCCAGAATCAAGCAGCATGTAAAGCAGATTGCGGAAAAGCTTAATCTCACCAATATCTGGTGGCTTGAAATGGCTGCCCTGCTTTCACAGATAGGATGCGTTATTCTGCCGGAGGAAGCGCTGAAGAAACTTTACAGAGGGGAGAAACTTGTCGGAGAGGAAGCTCAATTATTTGATATGCATCCCATGATAGCGTCCGATTTGCTTTCCAAAATTCCCCGTTTGGACAAATTAGCTGAAATTATTCGTTATCAGGAAAAATACTTCGACGGATCGGGCAATCCTAAAGATAACCGGCAGGGCGATAATATTCCTATCGGAGCAAGAATTTTAAAAGCTGCTATTGATTTTGATATTCTTGAGGCAAAAGGAATAGAAAAGCTTAATATCGTGAACCAGCTTAAAGAACTGCCGGGAAAATATGATCCGGATGTGTTGTCGGCAATGGAATCTCTTGCCGGCGGCAGCACAAAGTATGAAATAGCCGATGTATTATTTGCCGATCTCAAAACAGGTATGATTCTTAACGAGGATGTCCGTTCAAAAGCCGGCCGTTTGCTGATATCAAGAGGACATGAAGTTAGCCCTGTTTTGCTCAGCCGCCTTAATAATTTCGTAAAATCCGAAGGCGTTATCGAACCTGTCTGTGTACTTGTTCAGAAATCCGGCTATAATGAAGGACTTAAATAAATTGACATAATTCACCCTCCCCTTAATCGCTTCCCATCAAGGGAGGGGAAAATAAAAAAACTTCTCACCCCATTCCGGAAGGGATTAACTATTTCCCCTCTCCCCTATAATTGTGGGAGAGGACTGGTGTGAGTGGTGTGAGGTCATAATCTCTTTGTCTTTTTCTGCTCGTACATTAATTTATCGGCCTGTGATATGAGTTCATCCATTGAAAGGGGATGTTCCGGGTCATGATAAGAGCTGCCAATGCTGATTGACAGCTTGTATTTCCGGCCTTCCAGTTTATTTTGCCTGTCTGTCAGATACTTCAGACGGGAAGTAAAAATTTCTGAATTTTCCTCTTTTATATCAATTGCAAGAGCTGCAAATTCATCCCCTCCCAGACGGGCAATTATATCAGATGTCCTGAAAGTTTCTTTAAATACCGATGCTGCTTCAATGAGCGCCCTGTCTCCTTCCTCATGCCCGAGTCTGTCGTTAATATCTTTCAAACCATCCAGATCTGCAAAAAAGAGCAGTATTGCGCTTTTATTTCTGTCTGCTAATTTAAACTGCTGCTCAGCGAGAGATAAAAACCCTCTTCTGTTGTAAAGGCCTGTAAGATGGTCAGTTATAGACAGGGTGAGAATTTCATCCTCAATTTTTTCACGATAAGTCATCTGATTCCATAAACGCCGCGAGCTTACTGCAATTCCCACTATACCAAGAACCCATAAAAAACTGTATGATAGCAGCCTTTTTTTAATCTGTAAGTACTCAACAAATCTTAAAGGTTCCATAGGTATTGAAACACTAATTCCTCCGCGAATATCACCTTCCTTATACCCCTGTGAGGCATGGCATTTGAGACAACTTTTTTCTGTGTTAAAGGGACGCATCAAGCGAAAATACTCTTTCCCCGAGTTTATTGCAAAAGTGACTGCCTCTTTTGCGCCGCGTTCAAATGATTTAAGAGACTCTTTTTCCCATGTGTCAGGATAATTTTCGGGCCGTATAGGGTTAAGGCTGGTAATATGCCCTTTGAATCCTTCCGCCCCTTCACTCATTTCATTTACCTGGCGTGCCATGTAAGCAGGGTTTATCAGAGTTAATTTTAGTCCTTTTGTGGCAGTAATATCTCTGTTGACAACTTTAAGGTATGGGTTTGGCGGGTTTGTATCAGAAACCGTGACATAAACTCCTCCATGATTTGCCACCCACCGGCGGTAAATAATATCCTTGTTATATGATATTTCAGCGCTTATACGGGCAACCATAATACTTGAGTCTTTTAGCTGGGATATATCCCAGTATAAAGCTGCAAGGACTCCCGATGTCCAGACCACAATATAAATTATGAAATAATATTTAATATTTTTTGTGCTTGGCTTTATCTCATCCGTTAAGTTCATTTATAAAATCTCCAGAATGAAATGCAAAACGAACAGCAAACGGGAAATGTCAAATCGCTTTTATGTTTTTACCCCAAACCCCCGGTATAACTGTATTGCAGAATTTGCACCTGTTTTCGGAAAGATTGTATTCGGGTATATAATAACCCTTTCGTTTTATAAGCAGCTTGTTACAGTTGTGACAGAATGTGTTCATGCCTTCATGATTCGGGACATTGCCGACATATGCATAATGAATACCTTCCTTCATGGCAATTTCACGGAAATTTTCAAGAGTAGATAAGGGAGTTGGGGCAAGCCTGTCGAGTTTGTACTGTGGAAAGAAGCGCAGAAAATGAAGAGGATAACCGGGTCCGAGATTTGCTAAAATCCATCCGCACATGCGTTTAACCATCTCGCCATCGTCTGTATAACCGGGTACGACAAGGTTGGTCATTTCAAAGTGAATGCCTTTTTCATTCATTGTCTTAAAAGTATTCAAAACAGGTTCGAGTCTTCCGCCGTTTAATTTTTTATATATATCATCGCTGAATGATTTTATATTGACATTAGCTCCTTCAATATACTTGCATAATTCAAGCAGCGGTTCTTTATTTATATAGCCGTTTGATATCCAGAGATTGGAAAGACCTTTTTCTTTTGCGATCCGTGATATATCAAGCATGTATTCAATAAATGATACCGGCTCGGAATAAGTGCATGCGATTGATTCTGACCCGCTTTTTAATGCTGCTTTAACAACATCTTCCGGGAATAGTTCGATATGACGAACTTCACCCGGTTTGGCTTGTGAAATTTCCCAGTTCTGACAGTTCAAACAGCGGAAATTACATCCGGCTGCAGCAACGGAAAAAGCTTTTGTTTGTGGTTTGAAATGAAAAAGCGGCTTTTTTTCAATAGGGTCAACATTGACTGTGCAGGGGTTTCCGTATGAAAGGCTGTATAGTATTCCGTCTATGTTTGCTTTTGAACGGCAAACACTCCTGTCTCCGGGTGACAGCAAACACCTGTGAGGGCATATACCGCATAACACCTTGTTATTATCAAGCTTTTTATATAAAAATGCTTCGTGTGCCCATTTTCCCTGTTTATCCGGGGCATCTCCTTTAAAAATACTCCCCCGTATATTATCCGAATCCTGCACTTCGGCTTTCTTTCGGCTAAAAGGCCAAATCGCATGGGATGAAACAGGTGTGGAAAGAATTAATGCGGTACCGTATATAAATTGTCTTCTGTTCATATAATCAAATTCCAATATTTGCCACTTGCTAAATTCAGGCTTTTGAGAGGCGCATTACAATCATACTGATCAATTTCAAACCGATAAGCGCAAATGCAGCCCAGATAATTCCGAAGTAAGGTATAATAGCAACGCTGATCAGAAGTGTGCCTGCGGCGGCTCCTATAAGGTCGGCAGAGAACAGTCTGGTAACCGATGGATTGCTGTCCCCCATCAATTTCAAAGCAGTAGGAAACTGAAACCCGCATGTCATCGATACTAAAAAACCATAAATCAGAAAAACAGATAAGGGGATTTTGTCTCCGCCCTTAAAAAATATCAAAATCAAAAGAATTGTTAGTAATATAAGAATTCCGTCAGATATTACAAGGGATGTTCTGCTAAACTTATTGTGTTGATTTGCTATTTTATTCCCTGCCCAAGCGCCGGGGAAAAGACCTGCAAGAAAAACAGTTATTATCAGCCCGATTTTTATGTAAATGTATCCGAAAAAAATCTGAAACGCAAATATTACAAGAACCTCGGTCCCCATTTCCATACATCCTGTTGAAAAAAGAACAAATTCTTCTTTTTTTATGCAAAAAAGATATATTATGCTAACTGTCGATAACAAAAGAATGAAAACCAATGGAGATGTTGAAAACTTTGCAAACCATTGTGAAAACATAATATGCATAAGCTGAGGGTAGTTATCTGTGTTTACCGGAGCCGACCGGTCAATAAGTTCATTTAAATTTCTGATTCTCTCTTCTGTGAGATTACCATAGAAAAAATTGCTGATGTAATCGGTTTTTATTTTCTTTTTATCAAGCAACCCGGGAATGTCAGCATTAACAGGATTCTGCGAAGCTAAAAAATAAATCTTTTCTCCCGGAAGCAGGAGGACATTGGTAAAATGTCTTGATATGGTTTTATGTACAGAGGATATTTTCTGACGTTGCGGTTCTGCAAGATAACTATCATATCCTTCCATTGAAAAGCTTAAAACTCCGCCGGGTGACAACCGTTTTCTTGCTAAATAAAAAAAACCGTCAGTATAAAATCTGTTAATCTGATATGTTTCCGGCTCAGGCAGATTGATAATAATTGCATCATAGATTTTATCCGCATGTGCAAGATAAGAGCGGCCATCCTGATTAATCACGTTAAGTCCAGGAATGTTTTTCAAAAGGCCAAAACGAAACAATGCGCCGGACACTTCCGGGTCAAGTTCAATATAATCGATGCTTTTCGGATGATATTTCTCCACTTCTTCCATTATGCCGCCTTCAGCGGAAATTATAAGAATATTTTTCGTAGCGGAAACCTGAGAAAGAGGGTAGTGAATATCTTCCTCGGCATTAGAAGTATTCTGATTGGAAAATACGGGAACTCCGTCGGCTACTAAAGTAAACTGTTCTTTATCCTTGTGTACCGCAATTCGTCCGTATTTTGATTCTTTATAATAGGCAAGGCTTCCTTTTCGTGGAAGAAGAGATTCTTTTTCAAGGAAAATGCCTGAAACAAGAAATGTAAGGGCAACGCATACGCCGGCAATAGCCTTTATGTGGCCAACGCCGGAATTTAATAAAAGTAGAAATGTTGCGCCAAGAATAAAAATGTTCGATATAAAAACCGATTGAAACGGTGAAAAAAAATAAACAAGAAAAAAAGAAAAAAAAGCTCCCCCGGCTATATCTCCCAGATTGTCCACCATGTATACATATGTGCCGGGATAATCCGGACGAAAAGCTCTTAACACGAAAAGACTGTATGGAAGGACAAAACCTATAAGAAGTGCATAAGGCGCTGTTGTAAAAAAAACAAATGCAAACGTGTGATAAAACCCGACTGAGCTCCCATGAATAAACAGGACATCACGAAGTTCCCTAATTAGAAGAATCTGCAAAGCAGGAAGAGAAGCAACCAACAGTGAAAGAAAACAAAGAAACTTAGCTGATGGAGATCCTCTTTTTATGTATAATTGTGAGAAAAAAGTTCCGATACCGCCCTGGACAAGCCATGAAAATAATATAAGAGCAATTACGAATTCATTGCCCTGGAACTGAGCCAACAATTCACGGATAGTCAATAATTGTGTTGCAACAGAAGAGATTCCTGTAGCAATAACTACCAGTAATACCGGGCTTTCATTTTTCCTCTTCAAAATATTGAACATTATATGTCATGACTTCCAGCTTTGAGCTTTTCCATGTATCCGGGGGAAGGCCTGCTTTTATACA
Organism: Desulfonema limicola; assembly: GCA_020723255.1. Lineage (GTDB taxonomy): Bacteria > Desulfobacterota > Desulfobacteria > Desulfobacterales > RPRI01 > RPRI01. The sequence goes on from DYJH01000030.1 coordinate 5,865, forward strand.
AAGATGTGAAAGAAAATCTTCACAACGCGGCAGCTGCTCCCAGACCTGAGGCAAAAAAGTTGCGCTTGCAGGGCCTTTACGTATAATAACGCCGTCGGCATTCGGCCGGAGTTTTTTGGCAAGATCATTGCCGTCCTTGTATTCAAGAGGTTTGGGCTCGGAAAGTATGCTTATTTCAATTTCAATATTTTCAAATTCTTTTTTTGTTAGAGGAGAAAAACGAAAATCATTAAATGCAGCATTTATGGCATTACGTTTAACACCGTCTAAAATTGTTTCCGTGGCATTGAGATTTCCGATACAGCCTCGAAGCTTATCATGAATTTTGAGTGTGACAAATGTTCCGCTTCGCCTTTTTTTAAGATCCTCATCATCAGTAACGGCAGTTAAATCCGGTTCCGCTTTTGTTGTTATACCAAGTTTATCCGCTATGGTTTTTCTTGCTAGTTTAATCAGGATCTGACCCTGTTTTTCATTCAGACTCTTAGAAACGGCATTGTTATTTTCCATATGGGGTTCTCCATAAAAAGCGATTGCAGCATATCCTACAACTCTTAAACGATCTCCGGCTGTATCGCCGCTGTTTGAATAATTAATAAGAACAGGCTTCCATCCATGTTTTCCGGCAAGATCCATTATCGTAAGGATAGGAATTACACCACAAGCGCTGTTATTGCTATTTAACAGCTTGTCTTTTTCAAGATTTAGTATCATGTTTATTGTTTCTTTATCTTTTTCTACCGCCTCCTGGTATTTAAGGTAATGTGAAAGATCTGAGCTTGCCACAAGCAGTGTCTTATCTTCAAGCAACGGATCGATAGCTTTTGCTATGGCATGATAATCACCCGAACTGATAACAATAGGAATAATCTCAAAGTTTTTAAGATAAGTTTGAAGGAAAGGAAGAACAACTTCAAGAGAATGCTCGTTTTTTTCCGAAAGAGGAAGGGATCTGAATAAATTCTTCTCATTGCGTAATTTTGACGAATCTTTATGAATCCTGACATAACCAAGAGGTGTTTCATATGCATCTGCATCGGAAAGAGCGCAATTATTAAAACCGACCCTGTGATCGGGGCCCGTTAATATTACTTTTGAAAATTGATTTTCTGAAAGAACCAAAGATGCATATGAAGCCGTTAACCCGGAATAAATATATCCGGCATGAGGCATAATAAGGGCTTTTAATGTTTTGCCGGAAGGGGCAGTAAAGGATGTTTTTTTTACATTGCAAGTCAGGCCATTTATTAATTGTTCAAGCCCGCGTTTATCTGATGGGTAAAAAGAACCGTCATACGCCGGTTTTCGCACATTTTCCGCTCCATATGCCACAGGCGGTAAAAAAAATGTTAACAAGCAAACTGCATAAAAAAGGATAATTAACTTTATTTTCATGATTAAAAAATACATCTCTATATAAATACTGTCAATTAAATTTGACAGCATTAAATTTGACAGCGGCTAACCTGCCCCAGATAAAGACAATTGCAAAAGCAATACAAAATCTGTTAATATAGATGGACTCGTTGAAAGTCAGAAAACTCACTATTCTGTCATTCCCGTGAAAACGGGAATCCAGTAAATTCAATTATATGTATGCTCTCTGGATTCCCGCCTATGCGGGAATGACGACTTTTTACTGGATTATTAATATAGTTAATTAAACTCATTAACTTGGAAGTTTATGTGTAAAAATCTTTTTGCAGCAAGGAGAAAACAATGGGAGCATTTTCCGGAATTACAGTTTTTGATGGAGCTTTCGAAGATATATTGGCGCCAGGTACAAAAGAACTGCTGGCATGCGCCCGTAAATTAGCAGATAATTTGGATGAGAAAGTTAATTGCATACTTTTTGGCGAAGGTCTGAATGAATCACTCAAAGAAGCTGTGGCCTTTGGCGCCGATAACGTTCTTACTGCTGATACACCTATTCTTGGAAAATATAATCCGGATGCGTATAGCATTGCACTTGAACGATTAGTCAGGCAAACCGCTTCAAGGTGCTTAATTTTGGGGCAAACCTCAATAGGAGCCGACATTGCACCCCGGGTAGCATTTAAGCTTGGCTGCGATCTGATTACAGACTGTGTTGAGATAAATTTTAACAAAGAAACTGAATCGTTTATTCCCGTCCATCCGATATATGGCGGCAAAATTTATGCCGCCTTTAATTTCACGAATCAGCAACTGGTTATAACCTTGAGACAAAAATCAATCGATCCTCTTGATAGAGATGATAGCAGAAAAGGAAATATTATTCCTGTAAAAGTTGATATTGAACCTGCGCTGATTAAAATAAAAGTAGTGAAAAAGATAAAAGAAGAAATTACAGGCGTCAGATTGGAGAATGCCCCTGTTGTTGTCACCGGCGGCAGAGGTATAGGGAGCAAAGATGATTTCAAATATCTTAAAGAACTTGCTGAAATATTGAGCGGAGCTGTTGGCGGCTCGCGCCCTGCAGCAGACAACGGCTGGGTGCCGGCAACATCAAAAGTAGGACTTACCGGAAAGATAGTAGCGCCCAAAATGTACATAGCTATCGGCGTATCCGGTTCTTCCCAGCATCTGGCCGGTTGCATAGGTTCAAAGAACATAATTGCAATCAACAACGACCCTTCAGCAAATATATTCAAGGTAGCCAGGTACGGGGTCGTTGGAGACTGGAAAGAAGTCTTGCCGTCTTTTACCGAAAAGCTCAGAGAATTACTGGTCTGATATCAGCTAAATGTTTTTTGATTAATACCCAAGGAGAGAAAAAATGGGCTTTCACATTATTGTTTGCGCAAAACAAATACTCGATCCGGAGGGGCCTGCATCAGGTTATGGCGTAAATTCCGCTACCGGGCAGATAATACTGCCAAAAGGCGTGCCGCCGGTTATAAATCCATACGACGAAAATGCTCTTGAGACCGCACTTCGTCTTAAAGATATTATGCAGGTAAATATAACAGTGATAAGCATGGGGAAAAATCTTTCCAAAGCAGTTATTGGAAAAGCCTTGGCTGTAGGTGCTGATAACCTGATATTTTTACAGGATAAAGCTTTCGAAAACCTTGACAGCCGAAGCACAGCTTACATTATATCTGCCGGCATAAAAAAATTGGGAAATTATGATCTTGTACTCGCCGGAAGGCAGGCAGGAGATACAGATGCGGCGATTGTGCCGCACTTTATCGCTGGTTTTCTGGATATACCATGTATCAACCTGGTTAAAAAGGTTGAAATCATTGAAAGAAATATAAGGGTGGAGCGTAGTTTGCCGGATGGCTATGAGGTGCTTGAAGTTGAAATGCCTTCTTTATTATCAATAACCGGCGGAGGTGATCTAAGAAAAGCCGATTTGCAACAGATTACGGATGCCGGGAAGAAACCTGTTACCATCTGGACGGCTGAAAATCTTGGCATAGATGCATCAGATTTAAAACAAACAGTTTGGCAAAAGATATTTGTTCCCGTTCACGAGGTTGAATGTAACTTCATAAAAGCAGATTCTCCCAAAGAAGCCGGAGCAAAGCTTGCCATTAAGCTTAGAGAGGACCGAATTATCTAATCTCTTCATCTATAATCCTTTCACATTTATTGTTTTCTTTGGAATTGCCTATAATATGCTTTCCTATCATTGCCGTCATTATTACGGCGATTGTTGCCAGCATAATAAAAATTGTTGCAAAACCTATCAAAACAATTCCGCGTGCTATGTTAAGTTCGGCTAGGGAAATGGCGACAAAAAGCACAAGCAGCATAATTTGTGCGTAATGCGATATTTGTGCGGCATATGGGATATTATCGGAGCTTAAAGTTCTGTTCAGCGTATTGGCCGCGAAGCGGGACAGAAACCAACCGATAGTGATAATAAGAATAGCTGTGAATAGCCTTGGGAAAAATAGAATTGTGCGTTTCAGAAAGTCAGAAAAAAATATCAAGCCCAAAGCATTGAGGGCAAAATCTAAAAAAATAAGAAACACAACAAAAAAGAATATATTGCCCACAAAATTATAAAATCCATAACGCACATCGGCCCTTGCAAAAGTAATCTTCCAGCGGGATCGGGAAAGAAATTGATCGAGCTTCAATACGGCAGATAGATTAACGATAATACGCTTTACAAACCAGGCCAGAACCCAGCCTATGATCAGCAATATTATTCCGACCATAAGTTTTGGAAAATATGCTATGAAACTGCTCATCATCTCAGTGTAAGCAGCATGTAGTTGTTCATTCATGGTTTTTTTCTCCTTGTTTGCTTGCGGTACTGATCAGTGCTTTCCAGAAAGATTGCCTTTCCTCATATTCCTTTACCCATAAAACAGGACAATATGCCTTTTCAGTAATCTCAGTGGTAAGTGATTTTACAAGAAGCAGTTCCATAAAATCGCCTGTTCTTCCGCCCATTAAGAGCATGTCGGCATGTTTTGATAAATTGACAACTCCTTTTAAAATATCGTTTTCTTTTAGTATCAGCAGTTTCGCAGAAAGTGAATATTCTTTCATCATGTTCCGGACATATTGTAGTCGGGATTCTTTTTCCTCTATTGACAACCCGGTTTCTATGATAACGGCTACATTAAGTTTCGCCCCGAAATAATCGGTCAGAGCAGGAGCTATCTCCATAGCAAGCCTGGTATGTACATTCGCTCCAAAAGGAATGAGAATAGTCTTAATTTGTTCCGGGGCAACCTCCCCGTGCAGAATAACGGTTTCCGCGGGTGCTTTCTGAATTACTGCATCAATCAGAGACGAAAAAATTCTGCCCGAAAAGCTTGAGGTTTTATGCCGTCCGATTACAATAAAGTTGCAGTTCTCTTCGGTGACCGTATCGATTATACCCTGGGAAATGCGATGGGAAATCTTGATAATGGAACGAGCCGGGATACCTGCTGCTGCAGCCAATCTCTCTGCTTCTTCAAATTCAGGTTTTTCGTATGTAGTTTCATCAAGTCCGGTCTTCAGTTTTTGACTTTCCATGACTTCTATAACTTTGAGAAAGATGATTTCCGCATTGTGCTTTTTTGCTATTGCAAACGCAGTGTGGGTCAAGCTGCTGACCGTCTGCTTACCGGACAGGCAAACCAGGATACGGTAATCCTTCCGCTCGATTCTTTCGAGAGCTTTAACCTTTTGTACATGAATAACTTCACGATGTGATGAATAAAGTCTGTAAACAAGCAGGCCGACTCCAATCCAGCCTGCGGTCACTATCCATGCCTTAATGCTGTATTGAAACATATAAAGAGCAAGAAACAGCAGCATTAAAATCCCCACTATGGAAAGCGCCGGAAAAAGAGGAACAGAAAAACCCCTGTCCAGATCGGGTCTTTTCTTGCGGAGCCTTATCATGGCGATATTTACCTGGAGAAAGAGCAGGAGAAACATGATATCGGCGGCGCTTGCCACATCTTCTATCGGCAGTGAAAGGGCCATAAGTACAACTATTATCAGAGAAATAAATATGCCCCAGTGGGGAGTAAAGTTTTTTTCGTGAACTTTGCTGAAAATTGTCGGAAAATTTCTATCGCGACCCATAGCAAAAGCCACACGTGAAGAAGAATAAATAGTTGCATTCAGGGCCGACATGGTAGAAATCAAACCGCCGAAGATGATCATAACCCCGCCGCCGTAAAAGAAATTCCTTGCCACTTCAACCAGAGCCAATTCTTTCTGGGCTGCAAGAAAATCCCAGGGTTTTACCGATCCCGACTGTACTGTGGCAAGAGATGTTACAGCTATCAGAAGATATATTGGTATGACAATCAGAAGAGAAAGAAATACGGCCCGTGGAATATTTTTTTTAGGATCCTTGATCTCTTCCGAACTCTGTGAAATCACTTCAAAACCCTGGAAAGCAATGAAAGTAAGACCCATGGCCTTAAAAACACCGCCAAAACCATTTACAAAAAAAGGATGGAAAGCCGATTTCCAATCGGGCTTGTTAAGCATCATTTCCAGTCCGAAGGCAATGAAAATAAACAGAATAACGATTTTTGCTATTGTTACCATGTTGCCGATTTTGCCTGTTTCCGAAGCTCCTTTAAAATTGATGTAGCCAAACAAAATAGCTGCAAATACCGCAAGCAATTTTTCCGGTGGAAGAAATCCCCAGTGTGGAATAGCAATGCCGATTTCTTTGAAAACATGCCCGAAATAAGCTCCAAAGCCAAGAGCGTACAAACTGCAAGCAACGGCATGGGCGAACCAGCTCATCCATCCGGATAAAAACCCATTCCATTTGGGAAGACCTTCTTTTACCCATAAATACCCTCCTCCTGCATCATGATAACATGATCCCAGCTCGGCATAGGACATGGCTGTCAAAAGAGCAACCAACCCGTTAAGCATAAAGGCAATAATCAAAGCCGGGCCTGCAACGCCGGCTGCAATTCCTATCAGCACGAAGATACCGGCTCCTATCATGGCTCCAACCCCTATCATGGTTGCATCCATCAGACCCATTTCACGGCTGAGCCGGACTTCTGTGTCAAACTTTTTCATGTTCTTGCTTCCTTTCGTTTGATACCCTGAATGTCGGGGAAGTATAATCTTCGGGAAGATAGTTCTCCGGAATAGTCGTTGTATTGCCATCTCTGAGAGAGGAATAATGAGGAGACATTATTTCAATTCCACCTTCATTGAACTTGTCCTGGATGCTTTGGTGCAATTCTGAATAAGTTACAGCCATTTGAGCAGGCTCATTAGTATATGCATTCAGCTCGTATGATACATAAAAATCGTTTAAGGCGGTCTGTAATACAAACGGAGGCGGATCGTCAAGTATCCTTTTCGTGTTTTTAGCAGCATCAATCAGGAGCTCATGTACTTTTCTCCAGGGAGCGTCATAACCTATCGTAACGCTTGTATGAAGAATAAGAGCAGCTCTTTGGGCAATAGACGAACTGTAATTAATGATGTGGCTGCCGAGAACCATTGTATTCGGTATGGTTATATGTTCATTCTTTATGGTTTGTACACGTGTAACAAGAAGAGCTTTATCAATAACGTCGCCGAAGGTTTCGGAAATCTTGACACGGTCGCCGACTTTAAATGCCCGCATATAGGTCAGGATAATTCCGGCTACCAAGTTGGCTACAGCGGCTGTGGAACCCAGTGAAAGTAGTACGCCTATAAAGATCGAAACCCCCTTGAAGGCAGGTGCATCCGATCCAGGCAAGTAGGGGAAGGCAACAACAGCCGAAAAAGCAATGATCATGAACTTGGCAATTGCATAGCTTGGCTTAGCCCACTCCGGAAAAAAGCCGGGAAATTTTATAAATTCTTTTTCGATTGCTGAAAAAATGAATTTAACAAACTTTAGCAAATAATTTGTAAACACTATAATAACCAGCAGAACAAAAAAATCCGGCAGGTATGACATTAAAGCATCGCCGATCATTTTAACAGGTGTTGTAATGTAACTAATTATTTTAGAAGAAAAATTTTTAGTCCATGGGAAAAATCGCAGAATAAAGGCGACATATAAATACAGCCCGAATACTATAATCAGCAAATAACTTAACTTGATTATTTTTATAATTATATTAGCCATTTGCTCGGAACTGAGAATTACCAGTTTCTGGAATTTAATGGCCGGAATACGGGTTTTTTTGGATGATTCAATACCGGTATAAATTTTAAAGAATATGCGTTTGAGTAAAAAAACCAAATAAACAAAAAGGGCTGTCGCAAAAATGGAAATAATAGCGCCGTATAGAATCGCCTTAATGCTGTGAGATTTTTTTTGCTCTCTTAAAGCGCTTTTTATAATACGGGCATATTCCTGAGCAATTTCCGGCCTGCTTTTCCCTGACGCTTTTGCATCTTCTTCCGTCACACTCATTATAACGACGTCACCGGCGGCTATATCCGATGATGCTTCGCCATTTATTGCACCGATCTTGTCTATATCCAATAAAGAGTCTTTTGCCAGCTTATTTATGCGGTTTTCAATAAATTTCGCCCGCTCTTGAGGTGAGAAAGAAAGAACTCTGGCCTGTACAAAAAACATTGTTTTGTCGGCAAATACAACAGGAGCCGGGGTAATCCTGTCTGCTTCAGCTTTTTTTGTTTCATTCTTATTTGAAGCGGCATAACCTATAGGACATAAAGCAAGGATTAAAAAAATGATTGCAACAACACTCAAACAACCAAGTATCGTATTAAATATATATCTTTTAGAAGTCATTTTAACACCTGCCATATATCTCTTTCAGAATTGTTAAAAAGGCCGTTCACAGGACATTTATCCGGCCTGCTATGCGCCTTTACAGAACATATTGTTTGAAGTTGAAGTATGTTTAGACTATGATCATCATAACAGATCGGATCAAGTATGTCATACTTATTTTCAGCTTTGAAGGGAAACTATGTTTAGAATACGTAAAATATCTAATCCATATCTTGATGTGAATATCAAGGCTATGGAAAAAGTTAAAAGCATAATAAAAGAACAATTTTCCGGAATCAAGGAAGAAAAAATCAACGAAGTCCATGAACAGCTCATAAATCCTCTAAAATATAAATATCAGACGACTTTGATTATTGCAGAAGATTCAAATGAAAGCATCCGTGGATTTGCACTCCTGTTATACATGCCTGACCTGAAATTTTGTTTTCTTGATTTTTTGGCTGTCTCAAAGGGGAAAATCACATCCGGAGTTGGAGGAGCCTTATATGAAAGATTGAGAGAGGAAGCGCAATCAATAGGCTCAATCGGCATTTTTTTTGAATGTCTGCCGGATAATCCAAAATTATATAGGGATCAGAAAGATATACCTCAAAATAAAAAACGCCTCGCTTTTTATGAACGTTATGGAGCAACGCCTATCGCAAACACGCTTTACGAATCACTTGTAAACCCTGAAGATGACGGTCCTCCATATCTTGTGTATGACGGGCTGGGAGTGAAAAGTGGCATACCGAAAGATACGGCCGTAAAAATTGTAAGAGCGATTCTTGAACGTAAATACGGTGATTATTGTAATGAAGAATATATCCAAAAAGTGGTTGAAAGCATAAAGGATGATCCCGTAAAACTTCGTCCGCCAAAATACTACAAGAAGGAAGAGACAATACTTGCTAAAGCTGTCACACCCGAAAAAGATAAAATATTTCTGGTAATAAATGAAAATCACAGTATCCACCATATAAGAGAAAGGGGTTATGTCGAATCGCCGGTAAGAATTGCAAGCATTAAAAAAGAACTGGATAAAACCGGATATTTCAGACTGGGAAAAGCAAGAGAGTTTTCTGAAAAATATATACTTGACGTGCATGATATCGGATATGTGCAGTATTTTAAAAATGTATGTAAAAATCTGACGCCGGGAAAATCCATATACCCTTATGTTTTTCCGATTAGAAACAGCACAAGACCACCCAAGGAACTGTCAGTCAGGGCAGGCTATTATTGCTTCGATGCCTTTACTCCGTTAAACCGGAATGCTTTTCTGGCTGCACGCTGGGGAGTAAATTGCACTTTAACTGCGGCGAACGAAATACTTAATATAGGCAAATGCGCCTATGTGCTAACCAGACCACCCGGACATCATGCTGAAAAATTTGTTTTTGGCGGATTTTGTTATTTTAATAATTGTGCAATAGCTGCAAATTATTTAAGCAGGTTTGGAAATGTTGCAATTTTAGACATTGATTACCATCACGGAAATGGGCAGCAACAGATATTCTATTCCAAAGCTAATGTGCTGACTGTTTCAATACATGGCCACCCATCCTTTGCTTATCCTTATTTTTCGGGATTTATAGAAGAAAAAGGCGATGGAGATGGTTTGGGCTTTAATATCAACTTTCCTCTTGCAGAAAATATTTCTTACCAGGAATATAGAGAAGTACTCATAAAAGCGATAAAATCTGTAAGCTCATATAAACCGGATTTTCTTATCGTATCGCTTGGTCTTGATACGGCAAAGGGTGATCCGACAGGCACATGGAGCTTTTTGTTTAAAGATTTTGAACAAAACGGGTATATTATTGGTGGGTTAAAATTACCAACACTTATTATCCAGGAAGGAGGCTACAAAATTCAGGCTTTGGGCTCAAACGCCAGAGCTTTTTTTAATGGGTTTTTCAAATCATTTGTATAGGTTCCCTCAAAGCGCTTAATCATGCTACCAGTCGTCGGACTATTTTGTGACAACAGTTATTCTTTTCGTAATCTGACGTCAAATGTCGGCGCTTCAACCAAATGAAAAGTTGCTGAAGCAATCGAGACCTTTCCATCTGTCTGGGCAAAGGCATCCAGAATCCGGGTAAACAACAAGTCTTTTGTTCCCCGTCTTTTCCTGAAATCCACCACATAACGCAAGGTAAATTCCATCCAATTATCATTTGCTATCAAAAATACAGTCGGTTCAGTAATAGCATCTTCAACAGCGTATTTGCTCTTCATTTCATTCCAATGTTTTTGAGCATACCCGACATAGTCCGATACAGTGTCCTTTGCAGTCGATAGAATAATTTCCCTCGCCATATTATGGTCACTACCGTATTTAACAGGCAGGACGATTTCATCCCATACAAAAGGAAAGTCGGCTGAGTAATTGAAGACCGGCTCTTTAAAGACAAAGCTATTGGCAATTCTGACGATGCGGCCGTTATACTGATCGCCGTTAACCCATTTGCCGATTTCCATAACGGTTGTGCGCAGGACACCGATGTCAATTACATCACCTTTTATCCCGCCTAATTGTACACGATCGCCGATTGTATAAAATTGGCCAAATGACAGCGCTATCCAGCCTGCTACGCTGGCAATAACTTCCTGCAAGGCGAATGCGATACCTGCACCGGCAACGCCCAATGCCACAGTAATACTTTTTAACTGATTGCTGAACACACCTATAATCAGAACGACTACCGCTATGTACTTAAAGAAACCAAGACCACGCCGGGCGCTAAATCGCGTCTCTTTTGTTTTAAAGCGGGCGGTTACAAGACGCTTGAGGTATTGCACTATCAGATTTATGATTATAACCCCAACAATTACGGTTATAATTTTTCCAACCAACGGATCGTACAGCATGGTTTTTAAGAAATTCTCCATTTAATAAAATCCTTCAATAAGTTATTTCTTTTTGCATCTCATTCTGACTTTTAAAGGCGACTCCTGATAATTTTAATGAAGATGAAAAAACTGTATAACTCATTGGTTATTATTTACAATATATTTTATGGT
>DYJH01000030.1:17059-27503 GCA_020723255.1 Desulfonema limicola
CCTGAAATAAGATTGAAAACACTACTACAATATAGGTCATTGTAATTATGGTATCTCTTGCATATCCTATTGGTAATGACAGCGCGAGAGCAACCGATATGCCGCCGCGCAAACCGCCCCAGGTCATTATTTTCAATGACTTTAGGTCGATTTTCTTTCTGGCAGGCATCAAAAATTGAGGTGCACCAATTGATAGAAAACGCGCACAAAGTACTATGGGTATGGCTATAATCCCGGCAATAATATATTTTCCTGTCAATGTTATTATAAGAAGTTCTATTCCGACTAAAACAAAAAGCAAAGCGTTTAGTATTTCGTCTATAAGTTCCCAGAACATATCGAGATTTTCGCAAGTCTTTTCAGACATCGCAAATTGTCTGCCGTGATTACCTATCAAAAGACCGGCAACAACAACGGCAATGGGTCCTGAGAAATGAATGACCGTTGACAGGGCGTAACAGCCCATTACTAAAGCAAGTGTAATAAGGATTTCAGTCTGATAATTGTCTATGCTTTTTAGCATAAGATAAGCAAGCCATCCGGTTACTAATCCTAGTGCAATTCCGCCTATAGTTTCTTGACCAAAGAACAGAAGTATTTGGGCAGGTGAAATCTCAGGTCCGCCGTTTGTCAATTTAAGCAGGGTAATAAATATTACAACTCCTACACCGTCATTAAAGAGTGCTTCCCCGGCTATTTTTATTTCCAGGTCTTTTGCAACTCCGGCCTTTTTAAGTATTCCAAGTACTGCTATAGGATCAGTTGGAGAAATAAGAGCGCCAAAAAGCAGGCAATATATTAAGTTAAGATTAATTCCCAGCCAGCCTAAGAACAGAAATACAGAATACCCGACCAGTATAGTTGAAATCATGACCCCAATGGTTGAATAGACAAGAATTTGCCATTTTTGCTTCAGAAGTTCGTTCAGATCAACATGAAGAGCACCGGCAAATAGCAGAAAGCTTAGCATGCCAACCATAAGCGTTTTATTGAAATCAACTTTGCGTATTACGTCAAGCCACAGCTTTTCAATCCCATATCCTGTCTGCCCAAGATGACCCATTATTACCATTAAAAGAGACATAAGGATGGATATAAACATCAAGCCTATAGCAGTCGGAAGTTTGATATACCGATAATTAATATAACCGAATAAGGCTGCAAGTGTTACAAGCACCGCAATTATGTTGAACAAACCCATTTATTCCACCCTATCTTTGAATAATTCCCCCTGGTAAAACCCCTTGGCAATCGCAATATATGTTAAATAGCAACCTGACCTAAAAGAATCTTTGCGGCGTTTAATCCGCAGATCTTTTCGATATCTTCTTTTTCAAGACCTGAGACTTCAAGCTCTGAAAAATATCTTGAGGAATTCAGAAGGGGAAAATCACTTCCGAATAAAATCTTGTCTATGCCGGCAAGCTCTTTTGCTTTAAGGTAAATACGGGGGTCGTAAAGAAAGGGTGATGCTGCGGTGTCAAAATATACATTTTTCATTTTCTCTTTTACTTCTTTTTTCAAAAGATTAAAGAAAAATATCCCTCCTCCCCAGTGGGCAAGAACTATTTTATTGCCCTGAAATTTTTTAATAAGATTATAAATCTGAAAAAGAGTATTGGGTGTTTTGCCGGGGTAATTATGCCCTACAGGCTCATTTGTGTGAATCAGTACAGGCACATCTTCAGTCCTGCATATATACATAACAGAACTTAACTTTCGCAACGTTTCTTCATTAATACCCGACTCGTAAAAAGCAAGCTCGCCGATCCCGCAAAGACTGCCTTTTAAGCACCTTTCGGCCTCCTTTTCCGCTTTCGCATTAAATGGGTCAAAACAGCCAAAACCTATAAGCCGATCAGGATATTTCCGAACTGATTCAATTATATAGTCATTATTTAATGCAAAGACTTCCTGGTTTTTCCAGGGAAAGCCGAAAACAACGGCCTTGTCCACCCCGCTTTTATCCATCGCAGCAATAAGGATTTCAGCGCTTACCAGCCTTGCGCCTGGGGAATCATATAAAAGTTTAAAGGCGGGCTCCGATTGAAAATATTTTTCTCTGTTTTGGGAGATTTTTGCCGGAAAAATATGTGTATGAAAATCAATAATCATCTTAAGACTCCTTTGTCAGTTTACGGTTACCGGTTTTCGGTTAACTGTGAACTGTAAACCGCTTTTCCTATGCAAAGGTCTCGCTTTTGGTATTGACTGAAAGCATTAATCATATATATATTCAACAATATGTTATAAAGGAGGTCAATATGTATTTTGACAAACCAGGTAAAATAAACACTGAAAATACTCTTAATCTTGCTTTTGAGAGAGCAAAGGCTTTAGGAATTAAAGAGGTGGTCGTTGCTTCATCCAAAGGAGATACTGCAAAAAAGGCGATTGAAATATTTAAAGGTTTTATAGTTGTTGCAGTTACATATCATAGCGGCTTTCTGGAACCGTTCAAGCAGGTGATGTCTGATTCAGTAAAAAAATATCTTGAAGAAAAAGGAGCTGTTGTAATCTCTGCAACCCATGCATTATCAGGGGTTGAAAGGTCAATAGCAAAAAAATTCAGTGGACTTTACCCCGCTCTCCTGATTGCCGAAACCTTGAGACTATTCGGCCAGGGTGTTAAAGTTGCTGTTGAAGTTTCAATAATGGCTGCCGACGCAGGCGCTCTTACGGGAAAAGATGTAGTTTCAATAGGAGGCACCGGCAAAGGAGCAGATTCCGCGCTTGTATTAACTCCTGCTAATCAATCTGATTTATTCAACATGCGGATTCGGGAAATTGTCTGCAAGCCGAGAACATTTTAGCAATGTTTTTTATAGCTGGCGTCTCTCCCAAAACAATAGTTGTAGATAAAAACAAAAAATTATGTCCGGTATGCGGTCTGGCAAGAGCATATTACAAACGAATTGACCATTATTTCAGCCTGTTTTTTATTCCGCTGTTCCGAGTGAAAAAAGGCGAAGAATTTTTAATGTGTGAAATATGCGAGCAGGAGATAAAGGAGTTCGGGTTCGGAAACTGCTCCTTCAAATCAACTGAAATAGCAATATGTAATAACTGCGGCAAAAAATTGCAGTTAGATTTCACATTTTGCCCATACTGCGGGAAACCAAAAAAATGATTGAGGAGATCAAAATGTCTAAAAAATGGGTTTACATGTTTGATAAACTTGACCTTGCCGAAGAGTATGTCGGTGGAAACTGGGAAGATGTTCGTGGATTGCTCGGAGGAAAAGGAGCAAATGTTGCTGAAATGACACGCATAGGAGTTCCTGTTCCGCCCGGTTTTACTGTAACAACCGAAGCCTGTAACGCGTATCTGGCAGAAGGCGGTGTTTTCCCCAATGGCATGTGGGAGCAGGAGTTGGAGGCTCTCAAACAGATAGAAAATGTAACGGGAAAAATATTCGGAGATTCCAACAATCCTTTGTTTGTTTCCTGCAGATCAGGAGCAAAATTTTCAATGCCAGGTATGATGGATACTGTATTAAACATCGGCTTAAACGATGACACAGCCAAAGGTTTGGCAAAACAAATAGGGGATGAGCGCTTTGTGTATGACTCATATCGCCGGTTTGTCCAAATGTTTGGAAGCGTCGTAATGGGAATACCCGATGAAAAATTTGAAGATATTATTACCCGTGCACGCACAGCTTCAAAAGTTAAAACCGATGCAGAGCTTTCCGCAGATGTATGGAAAAAAGTAACCGAAGATTTTAAACAGATTTTCAGACGGCATGCAAAAAGAGAATTTCCAACAGATGTTTATGAGCAGTTAAGTCTTGCAACTGAAGCCGTTTTCAAAAGCTGGAACGGAAAACGCGCTATTGATTACCGCAATGCAGCCGGCATTGCAAATGATCTTGGAACTGCAGTAACTATTATGGCCATGGTTTTCGGCAACATGGGAAATGACAGCGCAACCGGTGTTGCTATGACCCGTAATGGTTCAACAGGAGAAAAACAGATTGAAGGAGATTATCTTGTCAATGCCCAGGGAGAAGATGTTGTAGCAGGAATTCGCCTTACCAAAGACCTCTCTAAGTTAAAAGTGGAGATGCCGGTCGCTTACTCTGAATTTGCAAAAGTGGCCGCACAACTTGAAAAACACTATCGCGACATGCAGGATGTGGAATTTACCATTGAAAAAAGCAAACTTTGGATGCTCCAGACAAGAGACGGAAAACGAACCGCCCAGGCTTCGGTGCGGATTGCCGTTGATATGGCCGAAGAGGGTCTTATTACACGCGAAGAAGCAGTTCTCAGAGTAAGTCCCGAACAAGTAGATTTTTTTCTCCATCCCCAGTTTGACCGTAATGCAATTGAAGCCGCAAAAGCCGAAGGCAGATTGCTTGCAACCGGGCTAAACGTCTCACCGGGCGCAGCCGTAGGCGTTGTAGCCTTTGATGCCGATCGTGCCGAAACCTGGGCAAGGGAAGATGGTAAAGATGTTATAATGGTCCGACCTGAAACCCGACCTGATGATGTTCATGGAATGCTTGCGGCAAAGGGTATTTTAACCACCCGCGGAGGAAGAACGAGCCACGCCGCACTGGTTGCGCGCCAGTTTGGAAAGCCTGCCGTTGTAGGTGTATCTTCACTTACGGTAGATCTCACAAGACGCAGGATGAGTGTTAAAAACATCACAATTCATGAGGGTGACTGGATATCAATTGATGGTACAAGCGGAGAAGTTTATGTTGATAAATTAGCTACAACTATTCCGGATATAAAAGACCCCTGGCTGATAAAGCTTCTTTCATGGGCAGACGAATTCAGACGGCTTGGGATTTGGGCGAATGCCGATTACCCCCGCGATGCAAAAAGAGCCCGTGACTATGGAGCGGAAGGAATAGGACTTTGCCGTTCGGAGCATATGTTCTTTGAATCCGAACGCCTTCCTTATATTCAAAAAATGATTATGACTGATTTTTCTATTGATCGGCGTGAAGCCATATATGCAATACTGCCGTTTCAGCGCGATGATTTTGCAGATCTGTTTCGTATAATGGATGGCCTTCCTGTTATTTTAAGGCTGCTTGATCCGCCATTGCATGAGTTTTTGCCGAACAACATAGAGCTCATGCGCGACCTTTCGGATTTAAAGATAAGGATACAGAATGCTGCAAACCTTGCCGAAATCAACGAACTTTTGCAGCAAATCAGAGTCAAGGAAAATATTCTCAAAAGAGTGGAAAGTTTGCATGAGTACAATCCCATGCTTGGAATGAGAGGAGTCCGTCTTGGAATTCGTATTCCGGACCTGACTAAAATGCAGGTTCGGGCAATTTTTGAAGCAGCATGCATTGTAGCTAAGGAGGGCGTCAAGGTTCGTCCTAAGGTTATGATACCTCTTACCAGCCATGTTAATGAGCTAAAAGTGCAGCGTGCAACGCTTGAAGCTGAAGCTATTAAGGTCATGGAAGAACAGGATATGCAGATTGCATACCAGTTTGGCACCATGATTGAGCTTCCGCGTGCGGCTTTGACCGCCGACCATATCGCCGAATATGCATCTTTCTTTTCTTTCGGAACAAACGATTTAACCCAGACAACTTACGGCATATCAAGAGATGACGCCGAATCCGGATTTCTGGTGGAATATCTCGGTTCAGGCATTTTGCCTGACAACCCTTTTGCAACTATCGACAGAGACGGAGTCGGCGAGCTGATGAGAATTGCAATAAAAAAAGGGCGCTCAGTTAAACCGGATATGGAATGCGGTATCTGTGGAGAGCATGGAGGAGACCCGAAATCCATTATGATCTGCCATGAGCTTGGGCTTACTTATGTATCTTGCTCCCCCTTCAGGGTTCCTGTAGCAAGGCTTGCCGCCGCTCACGCAGCGCTTCTTGAAAAAAGAAAAGAAAAGTAGCTTTAAATTACTTTTTCAGCGCCTTTTCCGTTCATTAAAGCCCCATAGCGCCGGTTTCTTAAAAGATACGGCCAGGTGAATCGTTATTTGCTGCGATGAAAACAAATCGGAGTTTAGTAAAGTGAGGTTCTCATCAGAAATGAATAAATTCCTTTTCCTCTGCATGTACGTCATCTTTCATCTGTCCATGTCAAACATCGCTTTGGCTGGCGCTTTTACAGACCTTTACGTATTCGGCGACAGTTTGTCTGATAGTGGGCAACTCGGCTTTCGCGCGACTAATCCTGTGAATTCTTTAGATCCAATTGCTTCAACTGCAATGGTCTGGCCCCAGTACTTATCACAATCATTGGGGCTCGGTGAATTGCTTCCGTCCAACCCTTTGGTTGGCCCGGCCGGCAATAATTATGCTTTTGTCACTTATCGTTCGAACCAGGTCCTGACATCTATCACAACCGGATACCTCATCCAAAATACGCGAGCCGAGCCTCATGCCCTATATGTGGTATGGGGGGGCGGAAATGATTTGCGGGATATTCGGGATGCCCGCGCCGCCAGGGGGGGCGGACAGGCAACACTGATAAAGGACTCTCAAACGGCTGCGGACAATATCGTATCAGGTGTCATCTCCCTGTCCAGGGCAGGTGCACAAGTTATCCTTGCGCCGAACTTGCCGGATATCGGTGATATCCCGGAAAGTAATTTTCTTGGATACGACTATATATCCGCAGGCAATGAAGCCACGCAATTCTTTAAAGACCGGCTCTTGAGCAGGCTGAATACTTCCGGCGCCAATGTGATTCAGGCGGACGTTCAGACCTTTTTTCGTGAAATATTCAGCAACCCGGCCCTTTATGGATTTTCCAATGAGAACCATACAATTGTTGCCTTTGACGGTAAAGCATTTACAGGGATACCGGCCACTGAAGGGATAAATGGCGCCAACACTGCTTCGCCGGATCCATCAAAATACGTCTTCTTCGATGGAATTCATCCCACCACTTTTACTGCCGATATCCTGGCTCAGTATTATCAATCCATCCTTGAGGCGCCGGGCCAAATTTCCATTCTGGCGGAGATACCGCTTCGTTTGTCCAATGCACATCTGAACACCATCGAGGATCATATTAGAAACACACAACCGAGCGGGAAAGGTGGAGAATTTTACCCATTTGCTGCAGGAGGATACAACCACCTTGATGTGGATCGCACGGATTATGCCCCTGGCTATGACGACCGCCATTATAGTCTGACTGCAGGACTAAGTTATTGTTTTACCGACTATTGGGTAGTGGGTATGGCTGTCGGGCAACATAGCGCAAAAGTTGATATGGATGATGACAGAGGTGGAGTCGATCCGGATGGCCTGCTTTTATCCTTGTTATCAGGCGGCAGATATAAAAAATTGACATTGAACGCAATAGCGACCATTGCTGACATAAATTACAGGGATGTCCTACGAAATGTGAGGTTAGGTCAGACCCGTCGCAGCCATGAAGGAGAGACCGGCGGCGATTATTATGCCTTAAAGATATCTATGGCTTTTGATCTGCTCAGCAAAAACGGGCTTCGCCTTGGACCAGTATCAAGCATAAACTACCAAAGAATTGGTGTAGACGATTATCGGGAGGATGGGAATCTGTCCACCAGCATGACATATTATGATCAAAAAAGGAGGTCCTTGTTGTGGCGTTTTGGTGCATTTGCAGAGTATGAAACTCAGACTTTTCCCGGATCACTGCAGTTATACAGCCAAATCGCCTATGAAAAGGAATTCAAGGATGACTTGCGCTATGTTCGTGCGGGTCTCAATACATTGCAAGGCAGCTCTTTTGAACTCCCGGGTTACCCGCCTGAAGAAGATTTCTGGATTTTTGATCTGGGACTAAACACCGAGTTTGCAAAGACCTGGATTGCCATGATTTCTTATCATATGCTTAAAGGCAAAACAGAAAGTATGAGTCAAGGTGTTAAAATAATGATTCAAACAAAATTCTAATTTATAAACCTTATGATTATTAAAATTTTAAATTTTGGAGGCAGATATCTTAACGTGGTTTTATTTTCAACCTGATAACAAGGAATTATATGAAATCAAAAAATATACTTTGTTCTATATTTATATTTATATTATTTTCTGTCATTTTTATATCCTGCGCTGCAACAGGAAAAAAAGAAACGTTACAATCTCAAAATGAATTTAAAGAAATTATGCCTAAGATAGGAATTGCTCTGGGTGGCGGAGGCGCACGGGGGTTTGCCGAAATAGGAGTGTTAAGGGTGCTTGAGCAGGAAAAAATACCAATTGATGTTGTTGTGGGTACCTCCGTGGGCAGTCTGATAGGAGCAATTTATGCTGATTCAGGCAAGGTTCTTGATGCTGAATTTATCGCAATTCCAATAAAAAATGAGGATATTTTTGACTTTAAGACATTCTCATTCTTTTCGGGTGGATTTGTTACCGGCGAAAAACTCAGATCATTTATAAACACTAATCTTCGCAATAAAAACATAGAAAATTTGAAAGTTAAATACGGTGCGGTAGCTGTTGATCTGAGAACAGGACAGGCGGTAATTTTTGATCGCGGGCCTATTGCGCGGGCAGTTAACGCCTCCTGCGCAATCCCGGGAGTCTTTGTCCCCGTTGAGATTGGAGGAAAGTTTTTCGTGGATGGCGGAGTAACAGACCCCATACCTGTTGATTTTGCGATAAAAAAGGGTGCTGATGTGGTAATTGCTGTTGCCATTTCTCCGGCCTTGCCGCCAATTACTCCTAAAAACCCTCTGGAAGTGGTATTTCATGCAATCACAATAATGTCTTCCCATATAGGAGTGCTTGGGGTGAAAAACGCAGATGTAGTAATTCATCCTGATGTCGGAAATATAGCATACGACGATTTCACCCAGAAAAAAAGATTAATAGAAGCGGGTGAAAAAGCAGCGCGCGAAGCTCTGCCGGCAATCCGTGAAGCAATCAAGGCAAAAACAAAAAAGTCGCCGGTATCGTAAAACTATATATAATTCATATTATTTTTGGTATATGAAGTAAATTTTTTCTTGACACATGTCTTTTGTTTTTATATTAGACCCTTAATTCGTCCGAATTATTGATAACGTCATTAGCAATAAGCCTAACTTATCTAAATAATACAAGTACAGATGTTTTTAATTGCCGATGAATTTAGCGGCAATCAATATATATACAGTTTTTCCCATATTTTTTAAAACTGTGAAGATCCATCTACATTTAACTAATTAATTTATAAGGTAAAATCAAAGAAAAAGCAGAAAGCTCAATAAAAATATTCGACAATAATAGCTTTATACCAGGAGATAGACAATGAAACGGAAGCCGGTCTTTTTTTTGTGTGTCTTGATTGCCCTTTTCAGTATTACTGTATTGCCAACTGGAGCTTTTGCCGATGATAAATATGAGCTGGATGAAGTATCAAAAGCTGTAAAGCAAAAGAAAGCCCGCTGGACTTCGGGCCATACTTCGGTTTCTGTGCTGACAAAAAGCGAAAGAAAAAAGCGGCTGGGATCTCAAAAACCTGCTG
Organism: Desulfonema limicola; assembly: GCA_020723255.1. GTDB lineage: Bacteria > Desulfobacterota > Desulfobacteria > Desulfobacterales > RPRI01 > RPRI01. The sequence continues at coordinate 26,500 of DYJH01000030.1, forward strand.
AAACAGGCATGGAAAGAGTATTGGCTGCCCCTCCGGCGATCCTGCCGGCTAAACTTGACTGGCGTGGATACAACGGCGGAAACTATGTGACGCCGGTTAAAGATCAGGGCTCTTGCAGCGCCTGCTGGGCATTTGCTCCAACCGGCGCCCTTGAATCCAACGTTCTCATTTTGAATAACACTCCCGGCATAAATTTGGATCTTTCCGAACAGACTCTGATCTCCTGCGGTTTTTCCGGCTCCTGTGAAGGCGGATATATTGATGCGGCATCTGATTTTATACGCACGGTAGGCCTTCCCCCGGAAATCTGCTATCCATTCGGAGCACAAGCCGGTTTCTGCTCAGGCGCATGTCCCGACTGGACACAAAACACTCATAAAATCAACGGCTGGTTTAAAGTAAATCCCACCTTGGAATCAATAAAATACGCCCTGTACAATCTGGGGCCGCTTGTAACCATAATTTCCGCCCGGACCGACTTCTTTTATTACAAGACAGGCATTTATTCTTATTCCTGGGGAAGTTTTGAAGGATATCATACGGCGCTTATCGTCGGATATGATGACGTTGACCGGTGTTTTATCGTAAAAAGCAGTTGGGGCGCGGACTGGGGAGAAAATGGTTATTCACGGATTGCCTATAGCGAAATAGACAGCGAAACTCAATTCGGATTATGGACTATTGCCTATGAAACGGATTTTCCGGCAGATTTTCCGACTATGAACGGGATTGCAAGAAACACCGGCATTCAGAATGGAATTGAAGGCACAGGAGAGCAAAATATAAATGACGGCAATTCACTCTCATATAATGGCGGAAACAACAAACCTATAGCAAATAATCGGGTAATGTCCGGTTTGGCAGGCATCATCCGGGATGAATCCGGCAACCCGGTATCCGGCGCTGTGGTCAGAGCCGGCAAGTATATGGCGGTTTCCAATGATGACGGGATGTACTATCTGAGTTCCATCCCGCCGGGTGATTATATTGCCCAAGTCGAAAAA
>DYJH01000031.1 GCA_020723255.1 Desulfonema limicola
GGGGATAAATCAGGCTAATTCGCTTATAAATATAATGAGTATTCTGCGATGCCGGGTTTGGCCGCTTTGCGGGATCAACCATCAAGAGATTGCGATTGATATCAGACACCTGAGAAAAAAGGCATTGAATTCAACAGTTGCATATTAAAAAGTTACAGTCTCTTAACAAGTACTTCTCTTGGCTTAACGCCGTCTGAAGGCCCCACTACCCCCTCTTTTTCCATGATTTCAATTATACGGGCTGCTCTGTTATAGCCTATTCGCAAATGTCTTTGTATCATGGATATCGAGGCATGGCCGGTTTTTGCAACAAGCGCTACTGCGTCGTCATATCTTTCATCGTATTCAGTTGCCTCTTCATCGGATTCGTCAACGGCTCGTGTTTCCGTTATTTTTTCGTCATACTCCGGTTTTTTTTGTTTCTTTAAAAACTCCGTGATTTTTGTTATCTCAGCCTCGGATATGTATGCTCCGTGTATTCTCTGAATTCTTGAAGTGCCGGGAGGCATAAAAAGCATATCTCCGTTTCCAAGCAGGCTTTCAGCCCCATTGGCATCCAGAATTGTTCTCGAATCGGTTTTGGAAGAAACCTGAAAGGAAAGACGGGTAGGAAAATTAGCCTTTATTATACCGGTTAGAACATTTACCGAAGGTCTTTGTGTTGCAAGAATCAGATGAATTCCGGCAGCTCTTGCCATTTGAGCAAGACGGGTGAGAGAAACCTCAACGTCGCGTGAAGCTACCATCATCATATCGGCAAGCTCGTCTATAATAATGACTATAAGGGGAAGTTTTTCCAGGTCTTCTCCTTTTTCATTTTTTTCTCCCTTTAATGCTTTGTTCTGATACTGGTTTATATTCCTTGCCTGAGTTTCCGAAAGAATCATGTATCTTCTTTCCATTTCATGAACGGCCCAGAAAAGAGCGTTTGTGGCTTTTTTTACATCTGTTACCACAGGAGCAATAAGATGCGGAATACCGTCGTACATGGAAAGCTCAATTCTTTTCGGATCTACCATAAGAAGCTTAACCTCATCAGGGGTAGATTTGTACAGTAAGCTGCAAATCATGGTGTTTAACGCCACGCTTTTTCCCGAACCGGTTGCACCGGCAATCAGCAGATGAGGCATTTTATCAAGCTCGGCCACAACAGGATTTCCTACTTTGTCTTTTCCTAAACAGATTGTGAGCTTTGATTTGGATTTCTCAAAAGCGCCTGAAACTACTACTTCTTTGAATTTTACTGTTTCCCTGTCCGCGTTCGGAATTTCTATTCCTACAACAGCTTTTCCAGGGATCGGAGCTTCTATTCTGATGCTTGTTGCGCGAAGGGCAAGGGACAAATCGTCTGTAAGATTAACAATTTTGTTTATCTTTACACCGGGAGCAGGCTCATATTCAAAAGTTGTAATTACAGGGCCCGGTGTTACTGCTACAACTTTGCCGTTTACGCCAAAATCTTCCAGTTTCTTTTCCAATAGCTTTGACTGCATTTTAAGGTTTTCAGTATTAATGCCTGCCGATCTTTCCTGAGGATTATCCAGAAAAGTTACGGAAGGCAGCTTGAATTCATTTTTATCATGCATGAAATCAAATAGATCCTGTTTTGGTGCAGGAGTTTGCTTAACATGTTTTGGCTTTATAGTATTTATCTCTATTTCGCGCTCGTTTGCATCGCTTTGCTCGGCCTTCAGCTTAGAACGTTTTAAGGCTTTTTCCCTGCGTTCTTTACGCATGATAGCCTGTGTTTTTATGCGTTCAAGAGAAGCTAAATATAAATTCCATAATCGTTTAAGAATGCTTATTATTGAAAGACCGGTGGCAAAAACAAAGCCGACTGACATGGAAAGAATAAGGATAATAACTGATCCTGTAATATTAGAATATTTTACAAGAAAAGCTTTGACTGAGATTCCTGTTATTCCGCCTGATGGAAATTCACTTCCAAATATGGAAAAACTGTTTTCATGAAACGAAAGCAGACTGCTTGTTGCTATTGCAAGAATAAGCCCGCCTGAAAGTATTAATATTATAACCTGCCTTGTATAAGTTCCGAAAAATCTGACGCTGATAAGAAGAATAGTCGCCGGAATAAAGAATGAAGCTATTCCAAACAGAGCAACAAAAACGTCTGCGATATATGAACCCAAGACGCCAAAGAGGTTATGAACTTCACCCACGGCTCTTGCATTGTTAAAAGACGGATCAGAAGGGCTGTATGATAAAAGACTTATCAAAGTAAAAACAACAAGAAAAAACAAAAATATTCCTATCAGTTCCTTCCGCATATTTATTGTCCTATTCTACATATTATTATATTTCAATAACAAAAAGAAGGATTACAGGTTTGCGTTTAATGACAAAATTAAAATATTTTCTTAGAGCAGTCTGCACCCTGGACTTTATTTTACTTACTCTGTCTGGCGCCCCGAATGGAATATCATCAACTATTTCAAGAATAACACATTTTGCATCTTCAAGCAGATGCCCTGTTTCAGTTTCAAAAACAAACCCTTTGGATACTATCTCCGGCCCGTATATGATTATGCCTGTTTCTTCGTCAAAGGCCATATTAACAACTACAAGCCCTTCTTCAGAGAGCAACCTTCGTTCCTTAAGCACACTTCTTCCGACATCCCCTATGCCTTTTCCATCGATAAGAATTCGCCCTGTAGCAACTTCTTCTTTAATCTTTCCGCCTTTTTCATTAAACTCGATTACCTGCCCGTTTTCTGCAAGCAGTATCTTCTCCTTCTTGATTCCAACTTCTTCAGCAAGGCGGGCATGAAGCGACATGTGCCTGTATTCGCCATGTATAGGAATGAAATATTCGGGTTTTGTGAGAGTTATCATCAGCTTCAGTTCTTCTTTAAAAGCATGTCCCGATACATGGATATTTGATATTTTTTCATATATTACGTCTGCTCCGCGTTTATAAAGCTTATTTATGATGTTTGTTATAGCCCTTTCATTTCCGGGTATAAACTTGGAAGAGAGAATAATCGTATCGTTTTTCTTCACGTTTATCTGCTTGTGCGCGCCGGTCGCCATGCGTGCTAGGGCAGACAGGGGCTCTCCCTGGCTGCCTGTAGTAATCATAATTATCTCATCGTCTGAGAAATCATTTATCTGACTTATATCGATCTCAAGCCCATCTGAAACTTTCAGATAACCAAGTTTTTTTGCTATGCTGACACTGATTTCTATGCTTCTGCCGCTGAAAATAACCTTTTTATCCCTTGCTTCTGCAATATTAACTATCTGCTGAATCCTTGCAATATTTGAAGCAAAAAGGGCAATTATTATTCTGCCCTTGCATCCTGTTGTTATTCTGGCAATGGTTTCACCTATCTCTTTTGCGGAAATAGTATATCCTTCCTTTTCAATGTTTGTTGAGTCTGAAAGAAGACATAAGACTCCTTCATTTCCGCAGCGGGCAAAACCATGCACATCTGTTATCATTCCTTCCATTGTATAACTGATTTTAAAATCACCTGTATGAACAATGAGTCCCAAAGGAGTTCTGATTGCAAGTCCAACTCCGTCAACAACACTGTGGCCTACTTTAATAAATTCGATTTCAAAAGGGCCGAGTTTCAGCTTTTCTGAGGATGAGATTTCGTATAATAAAGCGGAAGAAAGCAGGGAATGCTCCTCAAGCCTGTGCCTGACAAGTCCTAAAGTAAACAATGTCCCAAAAACAGGTACGTTTATATCTTTCAGCAAATACGGAAGCGCCCCTATATGGTCTTCATGAGCATGGGTCAGTACTATTCCAAGTATCCTGGATTTGTTTTGTTTAAGATAGGTCATATCGGGAATTACAAAATCGACTCCGAGCATGTAATCTTCAGGGAACATAAGGCCTGCATCAACCACAAAAATAGAATCGCCGTATTCAAAGGCCATCATATTGAGGCCTATTTCCCCCAACCCCCCAAGAGGAATGATTTTTAACATTGTAATGTTTCCTGTTTTTTATTTCAAACCGAAATCTTAAGCATATTCAGCATATCATCCATATACCTGATAAGCCAGTTTCTCTGCTTTTCGCTAGCGTAATTAATGCAATTACATTTAATTTTGTTTCTGGTACGCACCAGTAGTTCGCTTGATATAAGTTTTTCTTCAAGGTTGATAACAAAAAAAAACGGCCGGCACTCAATATGTGATGCCTGCGCTTTGGTTAAAATCCCGTCATCAACAGGAAGCCAATAAATTCCCGAAATTTTCGATGATTCCAGATTTTTATCAAGGTGCATCTTTATCTTTTCATAGTCACTGTATCTCAGTTCATCTATTACATATTGTTTCATCAGGACTACCTATTACTGTTTTGAAATGGACGAGCGGTTTTCTTCCTGTCCTTCGTGCCACATCTGGCATACCTGTTCGGATATAAATCCCATCATAAAAATAATTACCGAGGTTAATAAAAGAAGTGCGCTCATATTCGTAAAACGGTGATGGGCGATCAGGGTGTATAGAGAATTTGACAATCCAAGCATAAAAATGAAAAAACTGACAGGAAGAAAAATTCTTAGAGGAGAATAAAGAGTACAAATTTTTATTATTATCATGAAAAACCTGACTCCGTCTTTATAAAACTTTATACTGCTTTTACCTGCATTTCTTGCCTTTATTTCTATCGGCACATATTTTACCGTCCAGCCGCTTCGTAAAACGCTTAAGGTAAGAGTTGTGGGGTATGAATAGGTGTTGGGTATAAGATTTAGAAAATTTCTAGCTATCTTTGATTTTATAACCCGGAATCCTGACGTGAGATCCTTTATGTAAAATTTTGCCACATAAGACGCCATCCAGTTATACAAATTATTCCCCAAAGCTCTTCCAAGTGATGCATGATCTTTTATTGTTCTAGCTCCAACCACCATATCATAATCAGATATATATTTTAACAAGCCTGATATATCTGCAGGATTATGCTGCCCGTCAGCATCCATAAATACAAGTATATCTCCTGAGGCTATTCTTATTCCGGTTTTGATAGCGGCGCCATTGCCGATATTATAAGGATGGTTGTAAACAATCGCACCGGCTTTTTTGGCAAGCTCAGCGCTGTTATCGGTTGACCCGTCATTAATAACGATAACTTCATAATCAGGATAAAGATCTTTTATTATTAGCACAAGGTCACTTATTATCTCTGCTTCATTAAAAACAGGTAATATGACAGATACTTTTTGTTTAAGCATTATTATCCATTATATTATATGAAAAAGTGTAATACATTATTGAAAAGGATAATGCACTAAATTAATAAAAATATCAAATAGAATGGAAAAGTTTATTTATTATTTGCGTTTTCTTTAATATTATAAAAAGTACTTTTAAATTTTATAGCTCTTTTGGGGTTATCTGCAGCGTCTTTATTTTCAGGGTTTATTTTAAGAGCTTTTGTAAATTGTTTAATTGCTTCATCATTTTTTTTCCGGAAAAGATCAGCGCAACACCAAAATTATTTTTATGTCCCTCTTGGGGGGGCTTCCTGAGGCCACCCGCTCTGCGGGTGAATTTTCACTTAAAACGGAAAGGAAGTAAGATTATCATTTTCATCAAACTTTAACGGCTCCCAGGCTGAACCCCTTTTTAGTTCCAGATTAGATTCAATTTCCGGTTCAAGCGCTTTTGAAACCTGAATCATATCTATATGTTTAGTATCTCTTATCCTAACAATACGAGATTTATGCAATGATTCAAGACCAAGCGTTTTTGCGCAGATCTCAAGGCATTTGCGGTCTGAATCGAAATGAATAGGGATAGCAGCCTTTTCAGGAGAAATGGCCGCAATGGCATTTGCATAGGTCTTATTCATATCAAGGCCGTTTACAAGGCGGGTGGTTGTTATATCAGCAAGTCCTATTCCATTGCCGTTTCCATCGGAACCGGGAGATAAATCTCTTACAAAAATACGCTTTGCATGAGGGAAAGTATAAAAATCTCCTACAATATCCCTGTGCCTGCCTGTGATATTGGAATCCATGCCTATTCCGCTTATATCTTTTCCGAAAAAATCGATAATCAAAAGATCAAGGTCATCAAACGGAATACGTCCCATCATATTGCCTGCCTGTTTTAACAGCTCTTTTTCACGGTTGATCATATTTTGAGGCAATACCACCTCAATCTTTGAAAGATTTCCATAACCATCTTCAATAAGTGCTATTCCAAAAAGGATATTAAGCCTTTTAACAACATAACCGGCAGCTTGTTCAATAATACCAAACCCGTGCTTTACGGCAAAATTGTGAAAATCCGACGCACCTTTTGCTTTTCCGAGCCCAATGGTAAGCATTTTGCAGAGCCCGCTTTCTATGTTAGCTCTGAATTTTGTATGAGGTTTTATCCTGTTGATTATAACAATATGATCGGCTGAAAGAGCTCTTTCCGAAATATTAATATTTAATCCGCAAGAAAGCCTGCCAATGTTCTGTGTTTCCATATCGGAATAAACAGGAATTCCTATAAGAGCTTCACTTATTTTAAGTTGTTCGAGTACTTTTGCCTGGCCTTCGGCAGTTGCTCCACCATGACTTCCCATAGCCGGAATTATAAAAGGCTTTAATCCTATATTTTTTAGGTATCTTGCACAATTATAAACAACGGTATCTATTTTATCTATTCCTCTGCTGCCAACAGCGACAGCAACCGATTCGCCCGGTTTAACTTTGCCTGAAAAAGAAACAGGTGAAAAAGAGGATTCAAGTTCCTTTCGGATATCATTTATCGGGAAATTATGCAGGTTCTGGAGCACCAGAGCCATATCAGGGTATGTAATAGTATCTGTAAAACGCATTTATTTATAAGCCCGAATTTCATTAAAAAATTTTTGAACCCGGAATGCAGTTCAATAATATAAGCAATTAACATATCGAAGTAAATAAATAACATCAAGTTTTAAAAAATCGCGCTTTAAAAAGCGTAATAAATTAATTTATATAAAATACGATAAGTTATATCCTTTATATTAAGAAAAAACATATTATTGCAAAAAATCTGTCAATAGATTATACAATGTTAAATTAATTTAAATGATTAGTCAGCATTTAGAAACAAGGGAGTCTGTATATGAAAGGTAATCTTAAATTGGGAATTGAATCTGAGTTTAAATTCCATATTTCAAAAGCAAAGCTTGTCCCGGCTCTTTATCCGGAATCAGATGAATTCCAGCAGATGCCGGAAGTTTTTGCAACAGGATTTCTGGTTGGCTTTTTGGAGTGGGCCTGCATTAAGGCGATAAATCCTTATCTTGACTGGCCGGATGAACAGACTGTAGGCACTCATTTTGATTTAAATCATACTGCTGCAACTCCGCCGGGATTTGAAGTAACAGCTAAAGTAAAGCTTGTTGATGTTGATGGGCGGCGACTGGTGTTTGAAGTGGAAGCATACGATGATATGGATAAGATCGCAAAAGGAAAACACGAGAGGTTCGTAATAGATAAAGAAAAATTCGATTCAAAAATTAAAGAAAAGATTGTAAAGAAGAACAAATAAGGAGGAGAAAGATATGGATATTAAGTTCTTAAAAAGAAATATTTTTCAGCGTATTTTAGGTCTTCCGATTACTTCTGCGCCTATCGACCCAACTTGCTGGAGCTATGCTGACAGCAAACTTACTCTTGACCTGAATAAGGTTCCTGAGCTTAAACAAGCCGGTGGCGCTATCCGTCTGGAAGGGAAAAATCTTCCGGAGCGAATCCTTGTGTTTTTCGGTGAAGACGGAAAGTATTACGTTTTCAGGAACCGTTGTTCCCATGTTGGCCACCGCCGTCTTGATCCGGTGCCGGGAACAAATACTATACAATGTTGCAGCATAAGCAAGTCCACGTATAATTTTGACGGGGATAAAATTTATGGCCCTGCTCCACATCCGGTAATTCGATATAATACTACTGTGGACGGAGATAAGCTGACGGCAACAATTAGCTGAAACTCAACAGGCAAGGGAAAATCAGAGGGTTTTGTTCTTTATAGCAATCTTAGTCGTTTGCTATGGGGATAGGCTCGTCATTTAATCCGCATTCAGTCAGTTCAGAAGGCTGCGAAGGAGTCTCCTGGACTGTCCGAAGGCTGCGTTCAATAGCGCGGGTTCTTATTTCAGCACTTTCAATTGATTTTGTAGCTTCATCAAGCTTCTTTTTGGTTTTTTCCAGAATATCACCGAATTTTTTGAATTCTGATTTAACGATTCCTAATAGCTGCCAGATTTCGCTTGAACGTTTTTCTATTGCAAGAGTTTTAAATCCCATCTGAAGACTATTTAACAAAGCGGCAAGGGTTGTTGGTCCCGTAACCACTACCCTGTACTCACGCTGGAGGATATCGCACAATCCCGGCCTTCTGATTATCTCTGCATAGAGGCCCTCTGTCGGAATAAACATAATGGCAAAATCGGTTGTATAAGGTGGGCATATATATTTTTCCCTAATATCTTTTGCTTCGGCTTTTATTCTTATTTCAAGATTTTTAAGAGATTTTTCGGCAAGATCTTTATCGGCTGCTTCCTGAGCGTCAATAAGGCGCTGATAATCTTCCTGCGGAAATTTTGCATCTATCGGCATCCAGACAACATGCTGCCCCATAGGATCCTGTCCGGGAAGTTTTATGGCAAATTCAACTCTTTCCCGGCTGTCTTTTTTTGTTGCTACATTTGCTTCATACTGATCCTGCGACAGAATCTGTTCAAGAAGCGCCCCGAGCTGAATTTCACCCCAGGTTCCGCGGGTTTTAACATTCGTAAGCACCTTTTTCAAATCACCGACGCCGGTTGCGAGGCTTCTCATTTCTCCAAGCCCTTTGTAAACCTGTTCGAGCCGCTCACTTACCTGCTTGAACGATTCGCCAAGGCGGGTTTCAAGAGTATAATAGAGTTTTTCGTCAACTGTTGCACGCATTTGATCAAGCTTTTTGCTGTTTTCTACCTGAATGGCGCTTAATCGCGATTCCATTGTTAGCCGCATCGATTCAAGTTTTTCTTCATTTAGCCTCGTCATATCAAGAAGCTGTTTTGAAAAGGAGTCAAGCTGGTTTTTCTGCATGCCTGCTATCTCAGCAATTCGTTTTGATAGTGAATCGCCGAAATCCTTTAGCGAAGCTCCAAGTTCTTCACGTGCCGATTTTGAATTATCCGCATATTCCCTGCGGTTTTCGGAAAATTCTTTTTTTACAACGCTTTCAATATTTGCCGCATGTTTTTCAAGATCTGCGAAATTCTCTTTAATCTTTGTTTCTATATCTTCGGGCTTGCGCTGTATAATTAAGATGATCAGAACCAAAGATATGACTACGATCATGCAGATTATTAAAAGCATTATACTGGTCATATTATCTCCGAACATTAACTAAAGTTAATTGTAAGGCATTTATAAAAAAGAAGTTTGTAACATCAGATGGTATGAAAAACAGGAAATTGCGTCAAACTCACATGAATAAAACAACACCAAAAGGAAAGCGAAAACCAATGAAAAAACCTGAGATCCTTAAATACCGTGGTATTTTTTAAAGTACAACTATAAAAAGGCATCTTTGATATTTAATTGTAGAAAATAAATTATAAAAATTTACTAGTTGACCTGAGCGGATAGATTCCCGGCTTTTTCTTCAGCAGGCTTAAGGGAGGGATCTATCATATGTAAAGGCTGGCTTATTAAACACCGCACGCCTAATTTGACAGACTCGCAAAAAATCCGCCAAATTCATATGGTTGAGTTATCCGTCTAAGGAGAATTATTTTTTCCGGTTAGGGAGTCTTAACAAATACTCAATAAATATTAAGATGCCTTTTTTAAGAATGATTGAAAATTAAATTTTCACCACGTTCTTTGCTGCAGGACCTTGTTTGCCTTGTTCCACATCAAAGCTGACCCGATCCCCCTCGGTAAGGGTTCTGAAACCTGACATTGTAATTGCTGAATGATGAACAAAAACATCTCCGCCCTCTTCCTTTTCGATAAAACCAAACCCCTTTTTATCGTTGAACCATTTTACAATACCTTTTGCCAAAATAAATCTCCTTTTAAAAACGATTTTTGTTACATGTCAAAGATTTCAAAACCTTCGCATGGCGCTAAAGCAATAGCGGTTAACCATTAGTTACATGTGTTTCTCTAAAATACATATTTTTAAACGTCAAGCAAAAACATAGTTTTTTTATATCTTAATATCTTATTTTGTATCTTATTTCGTATCGTGGGCAATTTTTATTCCCATTTGCCATTGCCTTTGTCTTTTAAATCTATAAATTCAGAATGGGAATTGTCTTTTATATTATTTTTTTTAGTTTTAATTAATATGTTTTCTCCTGTAAATAAACTAATTAACCAACTGACAAAGCTTATGAATAATGACCCTATTATTGCGGCAAAGAACCCTTTAACATAAAAACCGTTTATAAGCTTTGAAGTTATAACCAGCATGAATGCATTTATTACAAAGGTAAATAATCCAAAGCTGATAATATTAAACGGAAGAGTTAATATTAAAGCTATGGGCCTTAGAAAAACATTAAGGATACCCAGAACTGCCGCAGCAAAAAAAGCCGTTGATAGACTATCCACCTTTATTCCGATAGATAGATATGAAGTTATTATTATCGCTACAGTAAGCACTATCCATTTAATTATGATATTTTTCATTAAGTTCTTTGCTTTTGCTCAATTCTAGCCCATGAATCACGAAGCGTGACAGTTCTGTTGAATACAAGTGAATTTTTCGATGACTCCTTGCTGTCAACACAGAAATATCCCAGCCTTTCAAACTGGTATATGCTTCCGGGAAGAGCATTAATAAGGCCGGGTTCAACTTTGCATGATCTAAGTATTTCAAGAGAGTTGGTGTTTATATAATCTTTAAAATCGCGGCCGTCTTTTTCATCGGCCGGATTCTCTTTCGTAAAAAAACGGTCATACAATCTTACTTCAGCTTCGATACAGTGTTCAGCCGAAACCCAGTGCAGCGTACCTTTAACCTTTCGGCCATCATCGGAAAAGCCGCCTTTCGTTTTTGGATCGTAGGTACAATGAAGCTGTACGATTTCGCCCGTATTTTCATCTTTTACAACGCTGACACAAGTAATATAGTACGCATATTTAAGTCGTACTTCGCTTCCCGGGGAAATACGGTAGAATTTTTTGGGCGGATCTTCACGAAAATCATCTCTTTCGATATAAATCTCACGGGAAAAAGGGATTTTTCTTGTTCCCGTTGTAGAATCTTCCGGATTATTAATCGCATCAAATTCTTCTACAAGATCTTCAGGATAATTATCAATAATAATTTTTAAAGGATTCAATACTCCCATAACCCGAAGAGAGCGTCTGTTTAAATCTTCACGAATACAAAATTCCAGCAAGGCCATATCAACAACGCTGTTGCTTTTTGCTACTCCTATGCGCTCACAAAAGGCCCTTATAGCTTCAGGAGTATAACCTCTTCTTCTCAAACCCGAAATGGTTGGCATCCTTGGATCATCCCATCCGGAAACAAATCCGCCCTCCACAATCTCAAGGAGTTTTCTTTTGCTCATTACCGTATAGTTAAGGTTAAGGCGGGCAAATTCTATCTGCTGCGGATGAAATGCCTTCAGCTCATTAAGAATCCAGTCGTAAAGAGGTCGGTGATCTTCAAATTCAAGCGTGCATATTGAATGCGTAACACCCTCAATGGAGTCGGAAAGACCGTGTGCAAAATCGTACATGGGATAAATACACCACTTTCTGCCTGTGCGGTGATGATAGGCACGCAAAATGCGGTAAAGCACAGGATCACGCATATTCAGGTTGGGAGAAGACATGTCGATTTTAGCGCGAAGCACATGCTTTCCGTTTTCAAACTCACCCCGTTTCATTCTTTCAAACAAGTCTGTATTTTCTTCAATGCTTCGGTTTCTATATGGGCTTTCAATGCCGGGTTCTGTCAATGTGCCACGGTATTTTCTTATTTCTTCAGCAGTTAAGCTGCAAACATATGCTTTGCCCTTTTTGATCAGAGCCAGAGCGTATTCATAAAGCTTATCAAAATAATCCGATGCATAATAAAGTCTGTTTCCCCAGCTAAAGCCCAGCCACTTTACATCTTCTTTGATCGATTCGACATATTCAACTTCTTCCTTTGTAGGATTTGTATCATCGAATCTTAGATTACAAAGACCGCTAAATTCTTCTGCAAGACCAAAATTTAAACAAATTGATTTTGCATGACCAATATGAAGATAACCGTTGGGTTCAGGCGGAAACCTTGTCATAATCTTGCCATTATTCTTGTTTGATTTAAGATCATTATCAATAATATTTCGGATAAAATTTGCAGCGGGTGCTGTTTCTGCCGAAACCGGACCGGATGGATCATTAATATTTTTGTCATGTCTAACTTCGTCGCTCATTATTTCTCCAGATATAAACCAAATATGGATTCATATAGATTTCAGTTAAATATAAATTTATATTCATAATGAAACTAACGTACACTAAAAAATTGCAAATTTCAATGGTTCAAAGTGTTTCTAAGAAAAACCACCAAGCGCTGCCTGAAGGCAATTGCCGGTTATGTACCATGATTCATCCTGTGCAAAAAACAGGATTGGATAAGCTGCATCCTCCGGTGACATAATTCTGCCGGCGTATCTTTCCATCATTTCCTTGCGTGTTTTTAACGGAATACCGAGTTTCTCCCCGGCAACCTCTTCGTCCTGATCTTCTCTTGCTCTGGTAAGGCGTGTATCCACAGGACCGTAGGCGACACAATTGCAGGTGACTCCGAATTGTTCCCATTCATGCGCCACAACTTTGGTCAGGGAAATAATTCCACCCTTAGCGGAAGCATAATTAGCCTGGGTAGCTGCCCCTCTTATGCCGGATATAGAGGAGATATTGATAATACGGCCGTTATGCCCTTGTTTTCTCATATATTTGGCTGCTGCTCTGATACAATTGAATGTTCCTTTAAGATTTACATCTATTGCCATATCCCACTGTTGATCGGTCATTTTATGAATTGGCGCATCGCGTGTGATACCTGCACAATTAACCAGAATATTCAGCCCGCCGAATTTTTCAACCGCTGAATCCATAAGTCTATCGGCGTCTTTTGTATTAACAATATCGGCAACACAATAAATGGTTTTTCCTCCGGAAGCTTCTATCTCTTTAGCTGATTTGGCAGCTACGGTTTCATCGGTATCATTTACAACAACCGCAGCCCCTTCTTTGGCCAAAAGATACGCCGTAGCCTTTCCAATTCCTCTTCCTGCACCGGTAATCACAGCAACTTTTCCGTTGAGTCTTCCCATATAATCCTCCGTCCAATAGCGATTTATAATTTTTAGATTGACCTTTTATATCTTATCACTAATATTTTATATAATAAAACATGAAAGGAGTGTGTCATGGAACTTAAAAAATATTTTGAAACAATAAAGGGAACCGGAGTCTTAGCTACCGCAGATAAAGACGGAAAAGTGGATGTGGCTGTATATTCGCGGCCGCATTTTCCTGAAGACGGAACCATCGCCTTTATAATGCTTGAGAGGCTCACTCACCATAACCTTCAATCCAGTCCTTATGCAACCTATCTTTTCATTGAAAATGGAACAGGTTATAAAGGCAAAAGACTTTTTTTAAAAAAAATCAGGGAAGAACAGGATACCGAATTGCTAAAGTCATTACGCAGGAGAAAATATACTAACGTTAAAGAAGAAGCCAAATATCTGGTATTTTTCAGCCTGGAAAAGGAATTGCCTCTGATTGGCGATGGAAAATGATCTCATAAACAGCCGGAAATTGTTTTATTATACCCCCGTTTTGAATAAGATTATAATGATGGAAAAATGCCGACTCATCACCGTTATAGCAGTATGATCTTATTGGCTCTTCAAGACCGGTTTTATTACCGTAAATTATTCCTTCCTCAGCTATTCTGCTGCTGTCATAGCCTTTTTCAAGCTTACTTTTAATCATGCATTCACGATCATATATAATCTTTAAGCAACGGCCAAACGACTGTTTTATATCTTTTGATATGATTCCTCCGTGGCAAGTAATCATCAAGTCAATATCAAGCGACATGAGCCGTAAAATTGAATTGATTTGTTCAGCCAGGTTACAGTTTGGAAATAAATACCAGGGCCCCAATTTGTCAGTGCCTATATCTCCGGGAAACAAAATCTTGTCTTTGGGAAAATAAAACGAGCTATGTCCCGGCGAATGCCCTGGTGTTCTTATAACTCTCATAAAATCCGGATCCTGAAAGCCGAAATCAGTTGCTTCATCATATGAGTTGTACTTATCAAGTTCCATATAACCGCTTTCTATAAGAATTTGCCGCCACAATTTTGCAATATGGCTGTTATTAGGCCTTAGTTGTTCTAAGTAGATATCGATATCGGTTAGATATGGCTCATCTTTATTCGGGATAAAGATCCTGGCATTTGTATATTTTGTTGCCATAGATAAAAAGCCTGAATGATCAATGTGAAAATGAGTATTAACGGCTATGTCAGGCTGAAGCCCTTTAAGGATATCAATAATGCCTGCATCGCCTGTATTGGTGTCTATCACGATTTTCGGGCTTGAATAAATAATAATCCCTGAGCTGAGATAACGGCCATTTACATTTGAAGGCTCAACATATTCGATTTGTTTTGTTACTCTTGTTCGTTTCATTTAGCCTACCGTTTCTACGAAGTAGGCCTCGTCCCATAGCCCTGTTCCAAACTCTTGTGATGTAATAACATTGCGAAACTGATCAATAATCGGCGTTTCAGATAGCCTTTTCAGTTTTTGAGCTATATTCTCCGGAGATACTTTCCCATCCGACTCCATGTATATATGTATATGGTCTGGGGCCAACCACATGAGACTGGCAAAACCACCTACTGCCTCGCTACAAGTCGTGATGGTATCACTGATGAACTCAATCATAGGTTCAGGCTCCGCAAAGGCTGGTCTTCTTCCGATCACGTTCCAAACAAAATGGTACTTAATATCAAGCATCACTTCGTCGGGATAACGGGCCAGTTTTTGCAGAGCCAGCGCCCGTTGATACTTTATTTTATCGGTATCAAGCAGTTTATCTATGGTGATCTCCGCGTGCTGAACTATGG
The DNA here is from genome assembly GCA_020723255.1 of Desulfonema limicola. Taxonomy (GTDB): domain Bacteria; phylum Desulfobacterota; class Desulfobacteria; order Desulfobacterales; family RPRI01; genus RPRI01. The sequence continues at coordinate 15,122 of DYJH01000031.1, forward strand.
ACTCCGGCCGGTTTTCCTGCCCGGATGACGTGACCAGTTTCAGCAACGGCACAAAAGCATGACATTCAAATGAAGACGGATTCTGTGTTGCCCGGTTTAGGCAACAAAGCACTTCTTCCTGAAAACTCAGATTCCGGCAATAGCCGCACCTGCCATGAATAAATGGCCTGGATGATTTAGCGCACTCCAGGCATTTTACAGGGAAATTATCCCGAGACGAATTTTTCTCCAATTCCATTTCTCCTTAATTGCCTTATATTAGCTCTCTAAATTAGTTGTTTCTGATTTCAGGAGCAATTCTACAAATTTCAGGGGGAGATTTTAGCTGCTCAACTTTTGAAAACACCGTGTTGATCCATTTTTCTGCTGCTGGTTTGTCCTTGGCAGTATAATCCGCAATTTCAGAAGCCCTATTGATAGCCAGTGGCGACCAAATAATATTTATTTTTGATTCGCCTCAAAATTTCTTCCTTTGCTTCTTCGTGATCCATTCCTTGCCCATTTTCGATCTGGTTCAAGGATATTTGAACATCTGTCAGAAGCTCAAGTTTCTCCTGCATCACTTCATATTCATGTGCATCTATAAGAACAGCAACACATCTTCCATGCTGCGTAATGATTAACGGCCTTTTTGTATCGCGGACTTGTTTTATAAAACCTGCTATACCCGTTCTTACATCAGACAACGATTTTATATCTTGATCAATTTTTAGCCTTTGCATACTGCACATCATCCATACTTAAATTTAGTACAATATGGCGTATTTTTTATGGTTTAATCAAGAATTATTTCGGTATAACATTGAAACTTGAAGCGAGAGCCACAAGACTATATTAAGACCGGAGTCGCAGAGTAGTGTATTTGGGATTAGCCCTTATACTCCCATTTTCCTTTAATAGTTGGTAAAGCAAGAGATTGTTTTAATTGCTTTAAAAAATGGCTTCTCGGTATTTCTTTTGCCCCGAAAAGCTTAAGATGTTCGGTTGAAACCTGGCAGTCGATAAAATCAAAGGCTTTATTTTTAAGATGTTCCGCAAGGGCAACCAATGCGACTTTAGAAGCATTGCTTTCAAGTGAAAACATGGACTCGCCAAAAAAGCATCTTCCAAGCGAAACCCCGTATAGTCCTCCCACTATTTTATCATCCTTCCATGTTTCTACCGAATGAGCATAACCTGATTCGTAAAGCATGCAATATGCGTCTATCATATCGGGCACAATCCAAGTGCCTTCATTTTTTCGTCTTTTTACACAGGCGCATGAATTAATAACCTGATTAAATGCCGTATCGAAAGTTACTCGAAAGACATTTTTCTTAATTACTTTATGAAGACTTTTTGAAATTCTGATTTCATCAGGATATATAACAAGACGGGGATCGGGTGACCACCACAGTATTGGTTCACCTTCCGAATACCAGGGAAATATGCCGAGATTATAAGCAAGAAGAAGACGTGTTTTGCAAAGATCGCCTCCTATGGCAAGAAGGCCATTTTCGCCGGCAAGCTGGGGCGGGGGAAAAATTATTTCTCTGGTAAGACGATAGACAGGCATTGATAATTAAATATTTAACCTGAAGGCTTTATAAAAATCTTCGAAAAGTTATAAGGACAAAAAAGAAAAAGCAGGATTGTCATTTTCAAGATCAAGGCTAACTCTTCCGCCTTTTTTTAGTTTTCCAAAAAGTATTTCGTCCGAAAGAAAATCTTTTAATTCAAGCTGAAGAACTCTTCCAAGAGGCCTCGCCCCGTATCTCGGATCGTAACCCTTCTTTGCAAGCCATGTTCTTAAAGTATTTGAATATGAAAGTAAAACTTTCTTTGCAGCAAGCTGTTCTTTAAGTTCATCCATGAATTTATCAACAACCATTTCCATGATGTCAAGAGTTAAGGGTTTGAAATTGATTATGTCATCAAGCCGGTTCCTGAATTCCGGGCTGAAAATATTTTCAATTGCTTTTTTACCCTTGCTTTCAGGATCATATTTTAATTCGCCAAAACCGATTGTCTGGGCGCTCATTTCCCTGGCTCCGGCGTTTGATGTCATAATGATTATTACATTTCTGAAATCGGCTTTTTTTCCGTTATTGTCTGTAAGGGTTGCGTGATCAAGAACCTGAAGAAGAATATTATAAATATCAGGGTGCGCCTTTTCTATCTCGTCAAACAACAATACGCAATGTGGATGTTTACGTATTCCATCCGTCAAAAGTCCGCCCTGATCAAAGCCTATATAACCGGGGGGAGCTCCTATAAGACGGGCTACAGCATGCTTTTCCATGTATTCGCTCATGTCAAATCGCATGAATTCTATGCCCATAATATTAGCAATCTGCCTTGCAACCTCTGTTTTACCAACGCCGGTTGGGCCTGTAAAAAGAAATGAGCCTATCGGATGATTAATAATTCCAAGCCCGGCTCTTGACCGCTTTATTGAAGTTACAAGAGATTTTATAGCGGTATCCTGTCCGAAAACCACGCTTTTTAAATTGCTTTCCAGATTTTCAAGTTTTGACCGGTCGGAAGCAGATACGCTTTTTTCAGGGATCTTTGCCATTTTTGCTACAATTTTTTCGATATCCGCCGGCTGTATTTTTTTTCTGCGCGTTGAGTCTGAAAATCTGACGAAAGCACCTGCTTCATCTATCACATCTATAGCCTTATCAGGAAGATATCTGTCATTTACATATTTTGCGGAAAGTTCGGCGGCTGCTTTCAGCGCAGCATCAGTATATTCGATGCCGTGATGTGATTCATAGTGGCATTTAAGTCCTTTTAAGATCTGTATGGTTTCTGAAACTGTAGGTTCGGAAACTTCAATTTTTTCAAAACGGCGTGATAAAGCCCTGTCTTTTGAAAAATCGTTCTTATATTCCTCGTGAGTGGTGGAACCTATACATCGCAATTCACCTGAAACAAGAGCCGGTTTTAGTATATTGGATGCATCCATGGAACCGCTGCTGGTGGCTCCTGCCCCGACAACCGTATGGATTTCATCTATAAATAATATGGAATCCTTTCTTTCCCGAAGCTCAGAAATAATGCCTTTCATACGCTGTTCAAAATCTCCTCTGAATTTTGTTCCGGCAAGAACAGCTCCCATATCAAGAGAATAAATATGAATATTTTTAAGAGATTCCGGGACATCTCCAATTAATATTTTCTGGGCAAGACCTTCTGCAAGAGCGGTTTTTCCGACTCCGGGATCTCCGACAAAAACCGGGTTGTTTTTTCTTCTTCTGCAAAGAACCTGCAAGGTGCGTTCTATTTCAGGATTGCGGCCAATCAGAGGGTCAAGTTTTCCTTCCATCGCCATTTTAATAAGATCAAGCGTATAAGACTCGAGAAAATCTGATTTCTTTTTCTTGTCCGCCTTATCGGTTTTAACAAATCCACCGTCTCCATGCTTTAAGGAAGATCTTGGAATATTATGAGAAATATAATTTAACACATCAAGTCGCGTAATCCCCTCAAGCGTTAAAAAATATTCTGCATATGAATCCTTTTCATCAAAAATTGATACCAGTATATCGCCTATTTCAACTTCCTGCTTCTCCGCGGACCGGGCGTGGTTAAAGGCTCTTTGTATTACCCTCTGAAATCCGGTTGTCTGCTGGAGCACATATTTTACTCCCTCCGGTGCGGTTTCAACCCGCATTTTAAAGAAATTTTCAAGGGAATTATAAAGATTTTTTACATTGCCGCCGCAATTCTCAATTATTTCAATGCCTGTGGAATCGTGTAAAATAGCATACAGAAGATGTTCGGTGCCCGCAAATTCATGCCGCCTTCTTTTTGCTTCCTTTACAGCGAGTCCGAGTGTTGCGCTTAGTTCCCTGCTAATCATTATATTACCCCTTCTCAATTGAACATCTTAGTGGAAATCCTCTTTCACGGGCAAGAGTGTGTACCATATTCATTTTAGTTTCAGCCACCTCATATGTATAATAACCGCATATTCCTATCCCCTGCCTGTGAACGTTGAGCATAATCCGTATAGATTCTTCCATAGATTTATAAAACACGTTCATAAGTATCTCAACCACAAAATCCATAGTTGTATAATCGTCATTATGAAGCAAAGCTTTATACATGGAGGGTTCTTTTATTTCCTCAACAGTTTCAGAAAAAACACTCTCTTCTATTTCCGGATTTATATTGTTTCCCATATTATTATAATATAAAAAATTTCGATTGTTTGAATTTTTTTTTATTATAGGATAACTATTAACCGTGAAAAAGTCAATCCAATCAATATTGGCAATAAACCAGATTGTCGCTATTAAATTTAACGTTTATATTTAAATTTAGGTAAATGGTAACAACAAAAATGGCCATGGTGAATAATGAAAAATTTGAAAGTTCGGTGTTTTTGTATATTGAAAAGAAAATGTTTAAAAGTATTCATAATTTTTTCTCTTTTAATTTTCTTTCTGGCAGCCTTTTTTTATGCCTGTGCCAAAAAACCTGCACAACCTCCGCAAAAACCTACTGCACCGGTTACAGAGGGCACGGTTATAAAAAAGACAGTCCCTGTCCAGATTCGCGCTATTGGCAATAGTGAAGCCTATTCCACAGTTGCTATTAAGTCTCAGATAGGTGGTGAGCTTATACAGGTTCATTTTAGGGAAGGGCAGTATGTAAAAAAAGGAGATATTCTGTTCACAATTGATCCTCGTCCTTATGAAATTGCACTGAAACAGGCTGAAGCAAACCTGACAAAAGTTTCAGCTCAACTGGAAAATGCACGTAAGGAATTAGTCCGCTATAGAGATCTTGATAAAGAAGGGTTTGTTTCAAAGGAACAGTATGATCAGATTAAAACCAATGCAGCGGTTCTCGAAGCGATGGTAAGTTTCGATAAGGCTGTCGCTGAAAACGCCAAGTTGCAGTTAAAATACTGTTACATTTATTCCCCTGTTTCCGGCCGGGCAGGAAATCTTATTTCGAACCAGGGTAATCTGATAAAAGCAAATGCCGATAATCCTATGATTATAATTAATCAGGTTAAGCCAATCTATATTATTTTTTCGGTGCCTGAACAATATCTTTCAGACATAAAAAAATTTATGGCTAAAGGAAATATCGAAGTTAGGGCAAAATTATCGGCAGAAGATAAGAAAGAAGAAAAAGGGGTGCTCACTTTTATTGACAATACCGTAGATACTACTACCGGCACAATCAAACTTAAGGCTACTTTTGCCAATGACAAAGAAATTTTATGGCCAGGACAGTTTGCAGATGTGGTTCTTACTCTTACTTCACAACCGGATGCCATAGTAGTTCCTTCACAGTCGATTCAGACCGGGCAGAAAGGGCATTATGTATTTATTATAAAGGATGATCTAACAGTTGAATCCCGCCCGGTAACAGTTGGAATAACTTTAAATGATGAAAGTGTTGTTGAAAAAGGTCTTCTGCCGGGAGAAAAAATAGTAACCGACGGTCAGCTTCGTCTTATGCCTGGCGCCAAGGTTAAAATTATAAACTCTTCCGGGAGCAAGTGATAATGAATATTTCTGAACTGTTCATACGCCGTCCTGTCATGACCAGCCTAGTAATGCTTTCTATATTGGTATTCGGAATATTGGCATACAGGCTTCTCCCGGTAAGCAATCTTCCTAATGTTGACTTTCCCACAATCCAGGTATCTACGAGCCTGCCCGGCGCCAGCCCTGAGACTATGGCCTCAGCAGTAGCAACTCCTCTTGAGAGGCAGTTTTCGACTATTGCCGGACTTGACTCAATGACATCAACAAACGCTCTTGGAAACAGCCAGATTACTTTGCAGTTTAATCTGAGCAGAAACATTGATGCAGCGGCCCAGGATGTGCAGGCCATGATTGCAAAAGCAGGCAAACAACTCCCCCCTGATTTACCTAGTCCGCCTACCTTCAGCAAGGTTAATCCTGCTGACTTGCCTGTTTTGTACCTTTCGCTTAGCTCGTCAACTCTTCCTCTTTCCACGGTTAATGAATATGCGGACACCTACCTTGCCCAGCGCATCTCAATGATAAGCGGTGTCGCACAGGTACAGATCTATGGAGCCCAGAAATATGCTGTTCGTGCCCAACTTGATCCAAAAATTCTTGCAAGCAGAAAAATCGGTATTGATGAAGTGGGAAATGCAATCGCCAATGGAAATGTCAACATTCCAACAGGAACTCTTGACGGCAGAAAGCAATCCTTTACCATACAGGCGAACGGGCAGCTATTTAATGCTGAGGACTACCGGCCTTTGATTGTAGCCTATAGAAATGGTTCTCCGGTTCGACTTGAACAACTGGGAAGAGTAATTGACAGTGTCGAAAATAAAAAAATAGCAAACTGGTCCAATAATGAACGCGCAATTATACTTGCCATCCAGCGGCAGCCCGGCACAAATACTGTGGAAGTAGTGGACAGCATCAAAAAACTTCTTCCGGTTGTAAGATCTCAGATTCCTGCTTCGGTTAATTTGGATACCCTTTTTGACCGCTCAGTATCCATTCGCGAATCAGTTGATGATGTAAAATTCACGCTTGTTCTTACCATCTGTCTGGTAATACTGGTTATTTTCCTTTTTATCCGCAATCTTCCTGCAACCGTTATTCCAAGTCTTGCTTTGCCTTTTTCCATTATAGGAACCTTTGCCGGAATGTTTCTTTTAGAATTCAGCCTGGATAATATTTCTCTTATGGCCTTGACGCTATCGGTCGGGTTTGTGGTTGATGATGCAATTGTAATGCTGGAAAATATTGTGCGGCATGTGGAAAAAGGAGAAGGAGCTTTGGAGGCTTCGCTATCCGGATCTAAAGAAATAGGCTTTACAATCTTATCAATGACTCTTTCCCTTGTTGCGGTTTTTATCCCTGTGCTTTTTATGGGCGGTATTTTGGGGAGGATACTCCACGAATTTGCAGTAACTATAAGCATGGCTATTCTGATATCCGGATTTGTTTCACTGACGCTTACTCCAATGCTATGCAGCCGTTTTCTCCATTCCCATTCGGAAAAAGAGCATAGCCGTTTTTATCTGCTCACGGAGCGATTCTTTGACGGCATGTTGCATCTTTATGAAAGGACATTGAAAGCAGTTCTTAATTGCCGCCGGACTACACTTGCGATTACCATTCTTCTCACTTTTCTGGCAGGCTTTTTGTTTACAAAAATACCTATGGGGTTTCTTCCTCCGGAAGATACCGGTCAGATATTTTGTTTTACCGAAGCAGCCCAGGGCATTTCTTTTGAAAGTATGGCGGAGAACCAAAAGAAACTGGCTGCCATTGTATCCGAGAATCCGAATGTTCGTGCTTACATGTCCGCTATAGGTGCAGGCGGACCGAGTGTCGCAAATAACGTCGGGAGGATATTCCTTTCCCTGAAACCTCGCAAAGAGCGGGAAATGAATGCAGATGAAATTATTCTGCAACTTCGGCCTAAGGTATCTCAGGTGCCTGGTATCCAGATGTTCATGCAAAATCCACCGGCGATTCGCATTGGTGGCCAGTTGACCAAAAGCCAGTATCAATTGACTTTGCAGAGTCCTGATACGGCGGAACTTTACCAGTCTGCGAAATCTCTGGAAGAAAAAATGCAGGCTCTGCCAGAGCTTCAGGATGTGACCAGCGATCTGAAGTTAAACAATCCCCAGATAAATATCAATATTGACCGGGACAAGGCATCAGCTTTGGGGATAACTTCGAGGCAGATAGAGGAAACTCTTTACTATGCTTACGGTTCAAGACAGGTTTCAACAATTTATGCTCCGAACAACCAGTATCAGGTAATACTTGAACTCGAACCCAAATATCAGATGGACCTGGCTGCTCTTTCAATGCTTTATGTACGGACAAATTCCGATAAGCTGGTGCCCTTAAATACAATCGCAAGTCTGACAAAAGATGTCGGCCCCCTTACCGTTAACCATCTAGGCCAGCTTCCTGCCGTTACCGTCTCATTTAACTTAAAACCCGAAATAGCGCTGGGAGATGCCATTAAATCGGTGGAAGAACTTTCACATGCAACTTTGCCTCAAACTGTTACTACCAGTTTTCAGGGAGCCGCTCAGGCGTTCCAGTCATCAACAAAAGGTCTCTTTCTGCTTCTGATCATGGCGCTTCTGGTTATTTATATAGTACTAGGAATTCTTTATGAAAGCTTTATACATCCTCTTACAATACTTTCAGGGCTCCCTGCAGCCGGATTCGGAGCGCTTATCACGCTTATGCTTTTTCACAAGGATCTTAATGTGTATTCTTTTGTGGGTGTGATAATGCTGCTTGGAATAGTCAAAAAGAATGCAATTATGATGATAGACTTCGCCTTAGAAGCACAAAGACATAATGGAAAGCCTCCGCTTGAGGCAATATATGAGGGAGCCATTGTGCGTTTCCGGCCTATTATGATGACCACAATGGCTGCTCTTATGGGCACATTGCCTATAGCTATCGGATTCGGCGCAGGCGCTGAAGCGCGCCGTCCGCTCGGCCTTGCTGTTGTCGGGGGTCTTGTGGTTTCACAGCTCCTTACGCTATATATAACTCCGGTAGTGTTTTATTACATGGATAAATTCAAGCAAAGGGCGGGCCGGAAATTTTCAAGAAGAAGTAATTAGATAAATTACATTCTCCCGGCATTAACACACCCACCACGAAAGCAGCAAAGGGTTATTTTTACACGGAACGAAAATAACTGCTTACCCGTTTTTTTGTTCGAAGTATTTCATAAAATCAGTTAAAGCTTTTACTCCTTCTAAAGTTGTTGCATTATAAATGGATGCTCTGCACCCGCCAACGGAACGATGCCCCTTCAGGCCGCCAAGACTGTTTTTGGACGCTTCCTGAACAAATATATTTTCAAGATCTTCAGTGGGAAGACGAAACGTTACATTCATTAAAGATCTGCTTCCTGGTTCGGCGGTTCCTCTGTAGAAGCCTCCGGAATCAATTGCGCTGTATAAAAGCTCAGCTTTCTCTTTATTAATTGCTTCCATTTTATCAAGGCCTCCGATAATTTCTTCCAGCCATTTTAAAACAAGCTGAATAATATAAATGGAAAAACAAGGAGGAGTATTATAAAGCGAATTGGAAGAAGAAAATGTAGTATATTTCAGCATTGATGGAAGATTCTCGGGGACAAGCTTGAGCATATCTTCACGTATGATTACCATGCATACTCCGGCAGGACCTATGTTTTTTTGCGCACCTGCGTAAATCAAACCAAAAGGCTTTGAATCAAAGGGCCTGCTCATAATGTCGGAAGACATATCGGCTACAAGAGGAATACCTTTAGCGTCAGGAAAATTGCACCACTGTGTTCCTTCTATCGTGTTGTTTGATGTAATATGCACATACGCTGCGTCAGCGCTTAATTTAATATTACCGGGAATGTATGAATAGTTTTTATCTTTTGAAGATACGACAATTTTAGGATTTTTACCGAGTATCTTTGCTTCTTTAATGGCTTTTACTGCCCAGGTTCCAGTATCAACGTAATCCGCCGTTTTTCCGTCCGGAAGACAGTTCATGGGTACCATTGCAAACTGAAGACTTGCGCCTCCCTGAAGAAAAAGCACATGATAACTGCCATCAAGCTTTAAAAGTCTTTTTGTTCTGGATACAGCATCATTTATAACTACTTCAAAATTTTTCGATCTGTGGCTTATTTCTGTGATAGACATACCCGATCCGGAAAAATTCATAAATGATTCTTTTACTTCTTCAAGAACACTTAGCGGCAAAACCGCCGGGCCTGCGTTAAAATTGTATATTCTATTATATTGCATAAACAGCCTCCATTTAATTGTTACTATTTTATATTGCTAATATTTTTTATGGAGCTTTTTATTGACCAGATTAGATATCTCATGTCAACAATAATTTTGTGCTATTGCTGATAATCGAACGGATGTTGTAAAGCCTGATCCGCTTGATTTCGCTGCACTTAATTGGTGTTCTATCCCGCTTTACTTTTTAGCATAACCAACCGGTCAAGGCGTTTGTCTACTTCGATTATTCGTTTCAGGGTAGTTTTTTCTAACCTGTTTTTCTACTTCATCCTTTTCTTCTAGTTTATTAGCATCTTTTGATTGATGCTCTCCTAGAGATTTCAACATCATCCTTTGTGCTGGTTGATCCTTATGGGATTGAGGCCTGTAGCCACGCCCTGGCTTGGCTTCTGGGCGTAGAGGTCTATTGTCATCACGATCTGACTGAGTCTCAGGATGTTGAGGTCTGTAGTCACGATCTGGCTTAGCCTCCGGACGTTGAGGCCTATTCTCACGATCTGGCTGAGTCTCTGGACGTTGATGCCCTGGTCTTAAATCTTGAACACCCCAATTTTTCTTCTTTTCCCAACGTTGATCATTATGCAAGCTTTTCCAGTTCTGTTGAAGTTGTCGGTTAGGAATCCTTTCATAGTTCCAACGTTTCCCGTGCCAATTACGTTCTTTGTAATATCTTCTCCAACCGGGGTCTATATCATGGTAAAAACTTGGGACATTGTTATAATAACCCCAACCCCGGTTATAATACTGTGAGCGATACCAACGGTCTTCCCACACACGCCACCACCAGCCATCACAGAAAAACAAGTCCACATCTATATCAGGAACAACGTAAACATTGTTTGTATAAGGTAGCACTATGACTTCCGGAGGTGCATCAAATACAACAGGTTCCGGTTCGTAGGCTACACCTCCACCATAGACATCATAACCTGGTCCGTAATCGACGTAACAGCCCTGGAGAGGCAGTAACAGCATTACGAATACAAATAAAAACTTTTTCATTTTACAGTTTCCTTAATGACAGGTTTTAATGTAATGAGTGGGAATTATTTTTTTCCCCTGACTAAAAAGCTGGCAGAGCTGAAATATTTGATCATATTTCTTATAAACTTTCCTGTGTTTCCTTGTTCTTTAATGTTTATCTGTGCCTTTAATACACATTATAGGCAACTTCCATACCACCAGAGCATTTTGCAAAAAACATAAAGTATTCCAATATGATATTGGATTCAAGCCACAGAAACAATGTAGAGGGTCTGAGTATAAAGTATCCAAATGGAAGTATCCACAAATGGGAAAAACATACACCCTTTATTTCTTAATTAATCTTGCATTTTTTTTAATGCCTTGACAAGAGAACACACGATCTGGTTTACTGGTTAATACGTAAAAAATACAACAAATAGAACAAGTAGCTTATCATTTTAAAAAAGCTTTTTACTGTTCAAAAAGAGAAAAACGTTTCGCATGTATTGACGGGGATATTTAGCATGACAAGATCTGATATTTTGGCACTAAAGGCCGGGCGGAGCTTAAATGTTTGTGTAGCTGAAAAAATCATGGGAAATAAAGTGGTTTCCGATCCGATCATGGGCGATACAGAGTTATTTACCATAGATACAGGCGAATCGGTGTACGGCAAGTTAACGCCCTATTCAGAGGATCTGTCCAAGGCACAGCTTGTTGTTTTAAAAATAGCCGCCCTGGGATACGCCGAGGCCGTACTATGGGAAAGTGAAAAGCGCCCTGAAGTCATTTGCCGGGCAGCCCTGCTGACCCTCTTTGATAAAAAAAGCGAAAAAAACAGGGCTCGGCAAAAATCCAAATTGTCTGTTGTTAAATGAATTTCTGTTTTTGTGTTTGAATATCCTGCCGTTCTGATGGCATTATGTAATACGCCGAGGATAGAACCCACGAAGCCAACGCAGATAGAATTTGAATGCAACTTGGTATAAATCCTGCCTCTGTTACGGCTGCTTTATAGAGAGAATCGCCTCAAAAATCTTGGCATCACCGGTGCAACGGCAAAGATTTCCCGATATGGCCTCATTCACCTCGCCCTTTGCCGTTCCTTTATGCTCAGAGAGCAGAGTAACCGCGTAGAGTTTCCGGCTCAAAGTATTCAAAATCAGGCAGTCTCATTTTTTTTCTTCTTTAGCTCTCTTAGAATTTTCTCGGGGGTTAAAGGCAGTTCTTTAAACCTTATTCCCGTGGCATCGTAAATGGCATTCAGGATGGCAGGTCCGATCGGGCCCACAAGCCCTTCAGCCCCCTCTTTCGCCCCAAACGGCCCCCCAGGATCATTTGATTCAACAAAAATACCGGACATCTCCGGCATGTCAACGGCTGTGGGGAACTTGTAGTCCAAAAAATCGGGGTTTAAGGCCTTTCCATCCTCTACAACAATGTTTTCAAATAAGGCAAATCCGACGCCCATCTGGCAGGCCCCCTCCAATTGACCTTCCACACCCAAAAGATTGATCACCCGGCCGCAGTCATGACTATGGC
>DYJH01000032.1 GCA_020723255.1 Desulfonema limicola
TGAACTGGAATATTATCGATACCGGCAATTTTAATTCCGGCACGGATAGCAACTCAGATCTTTTATGGCGGAACAGTGCAACCGGGCAGATTAATGTCTGGTTAACAAACCCATCTGGTATAGGCGTTCTAAGCAAGGGAACCTTAGGCACAGTTGCAGATATGAACTGGAATAATATCGGTGTCGGCAATTTCAATTCCGGCACGGATAGCAACTCAGATCTTTTATGGCGAAACAGCAATACCGGACAGATTAATGTCTGGTTAACAAACCCATCTGGTTCAGGCGTTCTAAGCAAGGGAACTTTAGGGACTGTTTCTGATATGAACTGGGAGATACAGTAAATTCTCCTAATACGCTTCACCGGTTTTGTCAGGGTAAGAATTTACACCTGATTCCGGAACGATATAGATCTCATAGTTTTGATTTAATATGTCAGGATTATTATTTTTCTCCTTTTACAGAGTTTACAGAGTATTGATGTCGTGAAAAACACATTTACAATCCGACTGATGAGATTTAAAATAAAATATGGTAAATTTTTCTAAAGCTAACGAGTTATAAATAGTAGCTCTCATAATGCCGAACGCAAATACTTTTCGGAAAAAGGAGAAACGAGTATGGCAACTACAGATGAGAGGGTTATTGAAGAGGTTTTATCCATGCCGGCAGACATCCGTCTATATCTGATTGAGAAGCTTTTGATGAGCCTTAATCTTCCGATCGATGAGGAAATCGACCGTCTTTGGGCAGAAGAAGCGGAACGTCGCATATCACAACTTGAGGAAGACAAAATGAAACTGGTTTCAGGTGAGGAAGTCTTCGCTAAAATCCGAGCGAAGTATGGAAAATGAGATTTTATTTCCATGAGTATGCTGAGGCAGAATTTGACAGGGTAGTTGAATACTACGAAGATTGTCGGCATGGCCTCGGTATGGAGTTTGCGCAAGAAGTCTATGCAACAATTGACCGTATTACCAAATTTCCTGAAGCATGGTCGCCCATGTCCAGAAACACCCGTCGGTGCCTTGTAAACCGGTTCCCTTTTGGCATTATTTATCAAGTAAAGTTTGGTTCTGTCCGCATAATCGCGGTTGCTGATCTTCGACGTCGCCCGGGCTACTGGTTAGATAGAGAGTGAGTAAAAGCATGGCACATTAACCCTATGACAGCCGGGACATATGACACCTCTCATGAATAGTGGCTATTATGTCGTTTTCATAACAGAGTTTAGCAGGAACTTTATGGATGTAAACGCATATCAGCAAGCATTATAAATAATCTATTCAAATTCAAAAAACATATGTCACATCTATACCTGCAAAGGGAAAACTATAACCTTCATATTTTCCCGGATAGCCTGTTTGAGAATTTGTGACATTTCTGGAGTTGATGCCTGATACGGATAGAAACAAATCTATTTTAAATTGATCTATAGTAAATGTTGAACCTGTTGTCAGAGTATAAGTTGTGGCATCGGATAAACTAGGTGAAATCCATTCTTTTTGTATGGAATATTCGTCATAAAGAAAGCCTGAGCGTAAAGTCAATAAATCATTAACTATATATTCACAGCCCACTCCATATCTTATACCATCTCTTGTATTTTTTGCAAAAGGCTGTTCAACATTATTTATCTTGGTTTTTGATCTGTCAAAATATGACCAGTCAGCCCACTTTATAAAGCCGGCGAGAAGAAATTTGGGGGTAATATTATACCCGATGCCAGCAGCAAGCATCTGTGGGCTATAAATATCAATATCACAATCATATTTGTTGCCTCCGATCCGGGCGTCTCCTCCCTGTGACACATGCATAGGAGAACGCCAGCTCAGGCCTAAATTGAGTAACTCTGAATATTTGTAAACCATGCCGATAGATGTTCCAAATCCGATGCCGTCCGTTTCTACTTTTATAACGTTACCTGAAAAAACCGGATCAGGAGTTTTTGTCTTGGTTATTCCATATCCAAGGCTTAACAGAAGACCGACGTTAAGCTTGGGGGTTAATTTATATGCAATGCCGGGAGAAAGAGATAATATCCCTGCCGTAGATTTTATATCACTTGTAATCCCATGAGCAGGATCTTTTTTGAATTCAAAACCTACACCAAGACTGCTGGAAGAGCTAACCCCTAAAACTACCGGAGTTGCATAATCAGTAGAATAGCTGAAATTTGGAGCAAAAGCAGGTAATACGTTTTGCTTGTCATAGCCCCGGAAGTTTTTATAACGCAAATTATAATTAGCATAAGCTGCGCCCAGTTCTAAATTGTTTCCTTTAACATCGGCCAGCCCGGCAATATTATAATAAAATGCACTAATAATGTTGTCTGGATTGGCTATTACTGCGGTTCCCATACCGGCAGCTCTTGATCCGATTATGGCCTCCAACACAGAAGCATTTACATTACCGATAAGAATAGAAGTTATAAGAACAATACAAGCCGAAACAGATAAAATCATTTTAGACTGTGATCCCATGTTATCGCCTCCATATTTATTGAACTAAAGCAAGAAAGTTTTCAGCATGATATTCGTATTTAACAACCCATCTATGAAAGCTTTGCGGATATCAATCCCGCCTCGCTCAAACAGATCTTGTACAAGCTCTTGCGCAATCGTCGAAAAACACCTTTGCTCATCTGTATAATATGCTTGTCGGTTTCAACGGAACATAGCTCTTTTCGACATACTTTTTTATAAGATATTCATATACCCTGTGCGTCCACCAGGGCTGATTCCTTATCCCCAACTCTTCAGCAATATGGCAGGCGGCTATATATCCGCCCCCGCCGTTCGAGCCCGCAAGCGCCACGCTACCAGATCCATAGAGGTTCTTTATAGGAGTTACAACCCCACCCTTGTCAAAACCTTCGATCGCTGCCCGGTTCCCAAAAATCATCTGGTGCGCATACGGACTTCCTCCACAATAGCAGCCTCTCAAATAATTAGGGTTCATTCTCACATGATCCAAGGGGGTGTTCATCCTGTAGTCTAAAACATTTTTCCTGAAACCTGGAAAATGTGTTTCCCAAGCATCAAGAAACTTCTCGACTATCTGCATCCTAAAATCCTTATCATCCCATGCCTGGGGACCGCCATTCTCATAGATTGCATAAGGAGCCTCAAAATCCGTTCGGGCAAAATACTTGCCGGGTCCATTCTGTGTAAGATCATTCCTGTGAGCAAAAGCGTAACTAACCATAGGCTTTTCAGAAATTCTGCCGGCCATCCTCTCCCCAATACCATGAATTACTTCTCCTACTGTTTGTTCCCCCATCTTACCAGCCATTGTAAGTGCGATATCCGGGTCAAATTTCTCAGCAACAAAATGAGGCCTTTCCTTAAGAGCAAAAGTCGCAGATATTAACACCCCGTCTCCTTTCCAATTCGTCTTAAGCTTCTGTATAACTCTTTTGCCCACATGCTCTTCGCCCACCAGTTCGGTAAATGTCAGGCGGGGGTTTAAATTCGTCACAACCTTTTTTGCCGTGATCTCCTTCCCCGGGAAGGCTGCGTTGTCATCCAGAATCACTCCTTTTGCTTCTCCTCCGGCAATCATGATCTTACTCACCGGACAACTGTTAAATAGCTTGCCGCCCAAGGCGCGAAAGCACCGAATATAAACATGGGCCATGGAATGAATGCCGTGTTTGGGATGGAAAACAATTCCCCCCAAAGGATAAAACAATGCGGCGATAGCAGCAGCTCCTCCTGTGTGAAAAGGATAGGCGGCCATGCCTATAGCAAAGCTCAGGAAAAATACTTTTACTTGTTCGCTTTCAAACATTAAGTCCATCAGTTCGAATCCATTGATGTCGGTAATCTCATACGGATCATCAAATGGTAAAAGAGGGGCAGCCAAATTGACTAATTTGTCAAAATTTTCCCAGGTCCATGGTTCCGATAACATCAGCTCTGCGAGTTTAACAGAACGAGGAATCTTATTGTCATACGGTTCGGCCAAATAACCTCCTATTTCTAATACTCTGGCGGCATCTTTTTCTGAAAAATATTTCACTTTCTGGGCAAATTTATGTATATCCCAAGGGTGATTCGCCAAACAGGTTCCATCTTCAAAAAGATAGCCCCACCCCCATTCGTTTATCACCTCGATTTCCTGATAACCATACCTGTCCAGCTCCAGATTTAATTGATGCATCATTATAGGTTCAATATCTCCAAAGACACAGGGCTGCACTAAACATCCCGGACGCATCGGTTCAACGGTTATACGTCCTCCACCAGATTCCTCCCGGGCCTCCAATATAGCTACCTTTAACCCCGCCTTTTGCAGATAACAGCCACAAACCAACCCGGATACACCGCTGCCAATGATTACAACATCAAAATCTTCTTTTTTTACCATCCCTATACCCTCCATTTAAATGAAAACATTTGGAACATAAAATTAATCTCTGCCGGATCTTGGTGGATAAATCCGGCGCTGTGGTCGATGACTTCCCAACCGACTTGACGGAGTTTGTCGAGAAAAGGGCGTTCGACATTGGTGTATTCGGACATTATTTTTGCTCCTTAATGACTGAAATACCTTTGGATGTGATTCTGTATTGCTGTATACGGCTATTGGGTTTATCAGGTATAGTCATTTCAATAAATCCTTTATTAATCGCCGGATGGAGATAATTGTTTCTAAAGGTCGGCCGATGGGACAAATTGAGCGCTTTCATTAGGTCTAATGCAGAAAGAGAACCCCTGATTAAAATTTGCAATATTTTTTTAACTTGGTCGCTAACTTGATCGCTAACTTGGTCGGTTTCGATAGCTTCATAAAGAGCTTCTTTTATTGCGGCCAGCATAAACTCAACAAATGCGGTGGAATCAGCATGCTGGTCTGATGTTGCCAGTACTTTGTAATACTCATCCTGCTGGTTACGAATGACAGTTTCTACCGGAAGATATGCCAGGACCGGTTTCCATCGACTTAAGATGAGTGTTTGCCATAAGCGCCCCATTCTGCCGTTTCCGTCAGCAAAAGGATGTATAAATTCAAACTCGTAATGAAATACAGAACTTGCGATTAGAGGATGAGCATCGGCACCTTTAAGCCAGGCGAACAAATCCCGCATTGATACAGGAACACGAACTGCGGGCGGAGCTAAATGGACAATTTCTTTTCCTTTAACTATGCCAACCCCGCCGGAACGGTAGCGGCCTTCTTCATCAACCAGAGCAGACATCAGGATTTTATGAGCTTTTAATAAATCTTTCTCGGATAACGGATTTAATTTTTCGAATATTTCATAAGTGGCAAAGGCATTTTTGACCTCCTGTATCTCGCGGGGGCTTCCAAGCACTCTCTTGCCGTTAATGATGGCGGTTACCTGTTCAAGGGTTAGAGTATTGTTTTCAATGGCCAGTGATGCCTGAATAGTCCGCAAACGATTTCCGCGCCTGAGCATTGGAGTCATATCAGCCAGGTTAGAAGATGAAAAACGACCCAATGTTTCGCTTATTTCTGAAACGAGGCTAACAGTTTCTGATGTTATTGTAAATGGTGGAATGTAGCTTGGTTTCATTTTTGCCATTACATTGCCTCCGTTTTTTCTTCTTCATATCTCACCCGGACCTTGCCCGTGAGAAGGTCGGACATGAGGGCTTGTTTAAGCTTTTTCATTTTGCGAAGAAGCTGTAATTAATTTCTTAAAAGGATTTCTGCAACTTATATCCGGTAATTTGTTATCATAATTTGCGTTTGAAATCTATTAGTTTTATGAAAATATTCAATATTCTGCTTTCATGAAGCTATTAATAATAAAACTGGGAGTTGAGATGAGGGGGTGAAGGCAAGGTGATTGTGATTACCGCATCCGTCAAACCGCCCTTGCGAGAGTCAGAACATCAACGTTTTCTGCGCCGCCGCCGAGAAGCGCTTTTGCACATTCATCAACTGTTGCTCCGGTAGTATATACATCATCAACCAACAGAATCCTCTTTCCTTTCACATCAGAAAGATTCTTAACTCTAAAAGCTCCTTTGATGTTTTTTATCCTTTCTTCACGCCCTAATCCGGTCTGGGGTTGAGTATGTATGGTTCTTTCAAGTATATCTTTTCCTACTTCTAAACAGGAGGGTTCAATCATAAGTTTTTTAGCTAATTTTCCCAAATTTTTCACAAGAATATAAGCCTGATTAAAACCCCTCGACCTGAAGCGCTTAACATGAAGGGGAACAGGCGCCACAATATCAAAATCACTTAATTTCCAGTATTGCATCAGAACAGAAAAAAGAAGCAATTCAAGAGAACCGGCGAGCTGAAGTTTTCCCTTATATTTGAAAGAATGAATCACTTCCATAACTGACTTGCTGTAAAGAAATACAGAACGGGCTTTACCGAAATGCTTCGGATCTTCAATACATGTCTGGCATAGATGGTCTTCCCCCTCCCGGCTTTTGAAAACAAGCCCGCACAAAGGACAGGTTGGGGATTCAACGGGTATATAATCACGACAGCAGGCAGGGCACAGATATGGAGACATTGCTGTTTCAAACGTGATAGTCTCCATTTGAAATGTTATATCCGTATAATTGTTTGAATATAACGAATCTGTTTCCGAAAGAGCATGAAAAAAGGAACCGCACACAATACATCTGGAAGGGTAAATAGCCTCTTTCAATATCCCCGCCAGGCGTACCAAAAGCATTTATAGTTAACCTATTTTTTCAATAATAGCAGCAGCAAACCGGGAGCATTTCACCTCTTTTGCATCCTTCATCTGGCGTGCAAGGTCATATGTCACAATCCCGTCTTTAATGGCCGCCTGTAAACCCGACCGAATCAGTTCGGATGCTTCTTCCCATTTTATATAATCGAACATCATTGCTCCGGAAAGAAGAAGAGAGCTTGGATTTACCATATCTTTGCCGGCATACTTTGGCGCCGTACCGTGAGTAGCCTCAAAAACAGCGCAAAAATCTCCGATATTTGCACCGGGAGCCATGCCGAGACCTCCTACCTGAGCAGCAAGAGCATCGGAAATATAATCGCCGTTTAAGTTCGGAGCGGCAATAATGTCGAACTCCTCAGGCCGCAATAGAACTTGCTGGAAAAGCATATCTGCGATGCGGTCTTTTATTATTATTTTCCCCTCGGGTCTTTCGCCGTTATATCTATCAAAAAGTTCCTGTTCGGTTATTGTTTTCTCCCCGAATTTTTCCTTTGCAACTTCATAACCCCATTTTACAAAACTGCCTTCTGTATATTTCATAATATTACCCTTGTGCATCAGGGTCACACTTGAAGCTTTGTTCGAAACAGCATAGGATATTGCACTTGCAACAAGACGCTTGCTGTTTTTTTTGCTGATCGACTTAATTCCTATACCAGCATCTTGGGGAAGAAAAATTCCCATATTATTTGCCAGAAATTCCCGGATCATAGCAGAGCCTTCGCTTCCTTCTTCCCATTCTATTCCGGCATATAAATCTTCTGTATTTTCTCTGAAAATAACCATATCGACTTTTTCAGGATTTTTCATCGGGCTTGGAACCGGATCGATATATTTAACCGGGCGTATGCATGAATAAAGGTCAAGTTTCTGTCTTAAAGAAACATTAATACTTCTTATGCCTTTCCCGACAGGTGTAAACATGGGACCTTTTATGGCTACAATATGGTCCCTGATAGACTTTATAGTCTCATCCGGGAGCCACTTTCCTGTCTTATTAAACGCCTTTTCACCTGCCGGTATTTCCAGCCATTTTATTTCCCTTTTGCCTTTGTAGGCTTTCGATACAGCTTTATCAAACACCGGTTTTGCCGCTTTCCAGATATCAGGTCCGGTGCCGTCACCTTCAATAAATGGAATAATCGGAATATCCGGGACATTTAATGTTCCATCATCATTTATAGTAATTTTAATCCCAGCCATCTACATCCTGTCAATATTATTCAGCATTATATTTATTTTCAAGCCTGATTTTTTCTTTTTCATCAATTATATTAAGATCTACCAGAAGATTCCCGATACCGTCATTTCTAAGATCATCTATTTCCATTATTGTTTCAGGTTTCTTATCTTGTAGTTCAAAAAACGTGTATGAAAAATTCAACTCGCTTTTTTTAAGAAAATAGAAATCTATACCGTTAAAAATTATATGATTATCCAACAAAAAATAGACGCAATATATCAGAATGCCAATCAGGATATACTTTTTTATTTTTCTGCGCATATAGAACCTCAATATAAATCATGGTTGATATTCCTTGTTGGTGTATCTGTCTATTGCCATGTCCTTAAATAATGTATATGCACTTATAAAGGTCAAAGTAATTTTGCCTATCGGTCCGTTTCTTTGTTTCTCAAGCAAAATTTCCGCTGTATTTCTGTTGGGATTATCTTCATTTTTATTATATACTTCATCTCTGTAGATAAATGCGACTACGTCTGCATCCTGTTCAAGAGCGCCTGACTCTCTCAAATCGGCGAGCTGCGGTCTTTTATCAGCTCTGTCTTCAAGCTTTCTGTTTAACTGGGACAGTGCGATAACAGGAATATCCAGCTCTTTGGCCAGAGCCTTTAAAGACCTTGATATATCTGCAATTTCAAGATCTCTTCGTTCGGCAGGAAGCGATCCCCGCATTAGCTGAAGATAATCTATTATAAGAAGCCCAAGACCTTTGTTCATTTTAAGCCTGCGGGCTTTCGCCCTTATTTCCATAACGGATATAGCCGGTGAATCATCTATGTATACCGGTTGTTCGGACAACATTCCTGCCGCATCAGTAAGGCATTTCCAATCATCGTTGCTTATAAAACCGCTTCTAACGCGTGTCGAATCTACTTTTGCTTCTGAACAAAGCATTCTTAGCGACAACTGCTCCTTGGACATTTCAAGCGAAAAAACAGCAACCGGTGTATTTGTTTTAACAGCTGCATTTCTCGCAATATTTAAGGCAAACGCAGTCTTGCCCATACCTGGACGTGCAGCAATAATTATAAGATCGGATTTCTGAAAGCCCGATGTCATCTTGTCAAGATCGGTAAAACCGGTCTCAAC
The DNA here is from genome assembly GCA_020723255.1 of Desulfonema limicola. GTDB lineage: Bacteria > Desulfobacterota > Desulfobacteria > Desulfobacterales > RPRI01 > RPRI01. The sequence continues at coordinate 9,024 of DYJH01000032.1, forward strand.
ACCTGTAACAAGAGCTCTTTTCCCTTGCCTTTCCTCAAGGGCATCAATATTGGCATTGATGATGTCCTTTAAAGGATAAAATGCCTGTCTTATTTTCTTTTCAGATATTTCAAAAATTGATTTTTGAGAAAAATCAAGCACATCATCAAGATTACCGCTGTCTTCAAAACATTTTCTTACAATATCGTTTGACTTTTCGATAAGTCTTCGCAGGCATGCTTTCTCATATACTATTTTGGCGTAATGAACAGCATTTGTTGCAAGAGGAATATCTAAAAGTTTAGCCAGATATGTTGCTCCGCCAATTTGTTCAATTCTTCCCTGTTCCTTTAAAATATTTGATAGGGTAACCAGGTCAACCGGTTCACTCTTGTTAAAAAGCTCCAGCACAGCGGAAAAAATTGTCTTATGAGCGGATTTGTAGAAATCATCCGGTGAGAGAATTTCAATAATATCAAGTAATGTGCTGTTATCAATTAAGATAGCGCTTAGCAGTGATTCCTCCGCCTCGATATTTTGTGGAGGAACTCTCAACAAAGATGCTTCTCGTAAGCTTTGTTGTTTTATCCTTGTCATTGTATTTGATGAAATAATAATTTAAGCGGGGATGCGCTCGCTATTGCTGTTCAGGCACGACTTCAACAGTTATTTTCGGTTTAATGCCTTTATATACTCGAACAGGCACAGAAAATGTACCTAAGTTCTTTATGGGTTCGGTTAGTAACACCATATTTTTTTCTACATTAATACCCTGTGCTGCTAGTGAATCTACTATTTCCCGTACCGAAACCGATCCGTAAAGGCGGTCTTCCTCACTAACCTTTGCGGCTATCTTGCAGACAACTCCTTCAAGTTTTTTAGCCAGTTCTTCTGCAAGCCCTTTTTCCTTTGCTATCATAACTTCTATTTTCGCTTTTTCACGTTCGAGTGTTTGAAGATTGTGCGGAGTGTTCAATACAGCCTTTTTCTGCGGCAAAAGATAGTTACGGGCGTATCCTTCCGACACATTAACAGTAGCGCCGATAACACCTAAAGATTCAATAGTTTCTTTCAATATTACTTTCATAAATTAACCTCCAAATAGAGAAATCTTCCCATTAATTTTTTTGAGAGGATTGTATTTTTCTGACATTAAGCCAGACATCAAAAAAACCAAGAACTGTTATAAAAACAGCAGCAATATACTGAAGCGCAATTATGCTGTACAATAAAATCCTAGCTCCCTTGGGTAGCTGCTTTTTGTCAAAATAAAAAGATACAATGGCCATACCCTGGAAAAAATATATTGGCGCCATTGCAATCAAAACATTTACCCCCAGAATGCCAAAGGCTTTACCTGCAATTATAATCATCAGAAATGATGCTATTACAAGCCAGACAAGATGCTCAGGAGCTTTCCAAAGGTTCAGTGTACCAAAATAAGGATAAAAAAGTTTTTTTTTGGCAAACAAAGGTTTTGCTATCAACAGAGTTGTCCAGCATAAAAATAAAGTTGAAGCAATTAACAATGAAGGAATTATCCTTATAAATACATACTGAATGTGTTCCAAATTATCAGAAAACATTCGTATATTTTCTTCAGGCATTCCCAATTGTTTGTAAATCTCAATCGAACTCTTCAGGTTGATTGCAACATAATCAGAGATTATGGAATATATCCCGGTAGCATGAATGTTTCCAAATATGATCAGACTGATTGCTCCTGTTGCCAAAATTGCGCAGCACGTATAACCAATTGTCTTATCAACTGATAAATTAATACGGAAAAATTCGCTGAATAAAAATCCCAAAAAAAGAAGTTCACCAAAAAAAACAACATAAAGCGATACGCTGCGCAATACACATAGAAGCACAAAAATTGTCGTACCAAATATGATAAGTCCTGACCTTGTGCCCAGCTTGGAGCCATAAAACATTACGGGCAAAGGGACAAACATGGCAAATAAAAAACCTATAATCGGAATAAACAAGGACGCCATACATAAAAGACTCGAAAGAGAAATCCCTTTTAAAGTGTCTTTAAATATTTCTCCCTCGGCATATATCACTATCCCAGACTCCTCTCAAACAGCAATGCATCCGGATTATAAGGCTAATAATCCAATGTACCTACATAGGGCAGAAGAGCAATCGTTCTTGCACGTTTTATTGCATGCGTCAGAGCTCTCTGGTGTTTTGCACATGTACCCGAAATGCGCCTTGGAATAATCTTCCCCCTTTCAGTAGTAAAATATCTAAGTGATTTAGAATCCTTATAGTCTATTACTATAGATGAATCAGCACAAAACCGGCATATTTTTCTTCTGTGAAAAACTCTTTTTTTCTTTTTATCCGTATCAAGTTGTCCTTTTCCCTGATTATCAAAAGCCATTTCTTACTCCTTTTCGCTGCTATCTTTTTCTGTTTGTTCCTCTTCCCGTTCAGGTTCATTTGCTTCGGAAAGCGTTTCATTAATTTCCGATCTGACCATTTGGGCAGAAGAAGCAGCTTCCGCTTCCGCTTCGGCCATTTTTGCCTTTATCTTTTCGATATCTGCGTTTTTTTCAAGCAGAATGGTCATGAACTTAAGAACACGATCATCGATTCGGAAGAAGCGTTCCATCTCACTTACAAGCAAACCTGTCCCGCAGTAATCAACATGTATGTAGTAGCCACGGTTTTTCTTTTTAATTTCGTAAGCAAGCTTCTGTGCTCCCCATTCTTTGAGCTTAACAAGAAATCCGCCCTTTTGAGATATAATATCGCTGATTTTTTCTAAAAGAGGGGTCCTGTTTTCGGGTGGGATGTCAGGATCAATAATTACAGTTGTTTCATACCTTCTCATAAAACCTCCTTGTGGATTTAAAGCCCCGGATTTATGAGACCTTTTCCGGAGCAAGGATTAAATTGCACTTTATACGGCAATTAACATGTAACTTTTTTTATCATTTCAAAAATATAGGTGTCAAGGTTTTTAAAAAATACTATTCAATTTTGATGAAAGCTATGGTTGATATATCAACGCAGCAAAAGGCGTCAACCATGGCCATGTATTTTAATGCAGACGCTTTCATTTCAGACAATTTTTATATAAAATAACTTATTTCTTGCCGTCTGTGTAACATACTTTACAAAATTTAAACAATGTTAAAGTTTTTATATTATTATGACGATATACTGAAAAAGGAATAGTTCGGGAACTATTACCTTGGTTAATTCCATGGTAATGAAATTAAATTCAAGGAGGAACGGTTATGGAAGCAGAGATTAACAAGTCAATCAGTAATAATATGCAGCTAAAAAGAAAACATTCTGTAGACGTTCATTTTACACTTCCACTATTATTTAAGCGTTTGTATTTTGTCTTCTCTTCGGGAACGGATGTTCGCACAAATACAAATAGTAGTGCTGTTTTGGACATGGATAAACGCAGCAAAACTCAGGCAAAGGATATAGTTGTTCTGGCCGTCAGCTTTCTGTTGTTTACCTCATTTTTTGGTATGATTTTTTATAATATTATTCGAAGCATGGCTGAACGGTGATCTGCCGCAAGCTGCGGAGAATATTCAACCATAAGAACTTTGATGGACTCGTAAAGAGTCGGAAATTACCACTCTTTGTCATACCGGCGAAAGCAGGTATGAGGGTTCGGGGACTTTTTACTGGGCGGGAAAGGGTTTCCTCTCTCCCGCCACTTGAAGAATATTCAAGTGGTTCCACCCTCACCCCAGGCCGGGGCTTACTCGCCCTCGGCCTATTGATGGACTTCTTACGAGTCCATCAAATTTTGACTGTTTTGCATTAGCTTGCGTTTTACGCAAATAAGCTGCGGCGAAATTCGCTCACTGTTGCGATTCAATCCGTAACGCACTCACCAAAGACCAGGGTTATTCGACCTCGGCATTTTGAAGAACATTTTATAACTCCACCATATTTATTGTTGACACAGAACATATAACTCAATATTGAAAATCCATAAAATTTGACATTCTTTAAAGGTCTCGCTTTAACGGAGGAAGTTATGGGCTGGTTTATAAAAACCTTTACAAGTTCCATAGGCAAAAAATGGCTTATGGCTATAACAGGACTTAGTTTTTGCGGATTTCTTACTTCGCATCTTCTGGGAAATCTGACTCTTTATTCAGGAAAAGATGCCTTTAATTCATATGCTGAACACCTCCATTCCCTTGGAGTGCTTATATCTGTCAGCGAAAAAGGCCTTTTGTTTTTTGGAATAATTCATGTTCTAACCGGCTTGGTTCTTTTTATTCAAAATATCAAATCAAGACCGGTAAGATACTCTGTCAAAAAAAGCGCCGGAGGCCGCACCATAGGATCCTTCACAATGCCTTACACAGGGCTTGTGCTCATCGCCTTTATTGTGCTTCATCTGATAAATTTTCATTTTGTTGATAAAACCGGTACAACAATATACCAAATCGTCCAGGAAGCGTTTTCCAAACCGGTATATATCATAGGTTATATATTTGCCATGATTGTCGTCGCAGTGCATGTAAGCCATGGATTCTGGAGCGCTTTTCAAACACTTGGAGTAAACCATCCCAAGTATATGCCCTTTATAAGAAAAGCGGGGATAGCATTCAGCCTTATAGTTGGGCTTGGTTTCGGCTTCATTCCGGTATTTATTTCGCTTACAATATAAGGAAGGAAAGATTATGCAGCTTGATGCAAAAATTCCGGCAGGCCCTCTTGCACAAAAATGGGATAAACACCGTTTCGAGCTGAAGCTTGTCAACCCTGCAAATAAAAGAAAATACGATATAATCGTTGTTGGAACAGGTCTTGCCGGAGGTTCAGCATCAGCTTCTCTTGCCGAACTCGGATACAATGTAAAAACATTCTGCATACAGGATAGCCCGAGACGCGCCCACAGTATTGCCGCCCAGGGCGGGATCAATGCTTCAAAAAATTATCAGAATGACGGGGACAGCGACTGGCGTCTTTTTTATGATACGATAAAAGGCGGCGATTTCAGGGCGAGAGAAGCAAATGTTTACAGACTTGCCCAGTTAAGCGGCAACATTATCGATCAGTGCGTAGCCCAGGGAGTTCCGTTTGCGCGTGAATACGGCGGCCAGCTTGCAAACAGAAGTTTCGGCGGAGCTCAGGTTTCAAGGACTTTTTATGCAAGGGGCCAGACAGGACAGCAGCTTCTTTTAGGAGCATACAGCGCACTGTCAAGGCAGATTGCGGCAGGAAAAGTACAAATGTATACGCGAAGGGAAATGCTGGACATTGTTGTAATAGAAGGTCATGCAAAAGGGGTAGTTGTCCGCAATCTTGTTTCCGGTGAAGTTGAAAAATATGCCGCAGATGCAGTTGTCCTTGCTACAGGCGGCTACGGAAATGTGTTTTATCTTTCAACAAACGCCATGGGATCAAATGTTACTGCAACATACAGGGCATATAAGAAAGGGGCCTTTTTCGCCAATCCGTGTTTTACCCAGATTCATCCCACTTGCATACCCGTTCATGGAACTTATCAGTCAAAACTCACGTTGATGAGCGAAAGCCTGAGAAATGACGGCCGTGTCTGGGTGCCCAAAAAACCGGGAGACAAGCGAAAACCTTCTGAAATACCTGAAGCAGAAAGAGATTATTATCTTGAAAACAAATATCCTAGTTTTGGAAACCTTGTTCCCCGCGATGTGGCATCGCGAAATGCCAAAGAACAATGCGATAAAGGAAAAGGTGTTGGTGAAACACGACTTGCGGTTTATCTTGATTTTGCAGATGCAATAAAAAGAGACGGAAAAGAAACGATAGCAAAGAAATACGGTAATCTTTTCCAGATGTATGAGAAGATCACAGCCGATAATCCATACGAAACTCCCATGATGATTTATCCTGCTGTCCACTATACTATGGGCGGGCTGTGGGTTGACTACAACCTCATGAGCACCATAGACGGTCTTTTTGTTCTGGGTGAAGCTAATTTTTCTGACCACGGCGCAAACCGCCTTGGTGCAAGCGCTCTCATGCAGGGTCTTGCCGATGGATATTTCGTAATCCCTTATACTATAGGCGGATATCTTGCAACAACTGCGAAAAAACAGATCAAAACGGATCATTTGGCGTTCCGGGAGTCGGAAAAAAATATCAACGATTTTACCAATAAACTCCTTTCCATAAAAGGAAAGCGGACAGTTGATGATTTTCACAGGCAGCTTGGAAATGTTTTATGGGAATATTGCGGCATGTCCAGAAATGATGCCGGTCTTGAAAAGGCGCGAAAGCTCATACAGGAGTTAAGGGGAGAATTCTGGAAAAATGTTCTTGTGCCGGGCTCCGGCAGGGAGTTTAACCAAAGTCTTGAAAAAGCCGGACGTGTTGCAGATTTTCTGGAATTCGGCGAATTGCTGGTAATAGACGCTCTTTCACGCAAGGAGTCCTGCGGAGGCCATTTCAATGAAGCACATCAAACAGAAGAAAATGAAGCGATGCGGGATGATGAGAATTTCTGCCATGTTTCCGCATGGGAATATAAAGGCTACGGAAATGATCCGGTTCTTAACAAGGAACCGCTAACTTTCGAAAATGTTAAGCTGACACAAAGGAGTTACAAGTGACAAAGACTCTTAATTTAACACTCAGGGTCTGGCGTCAGAAAGGGCCGGATTCTGCCGGAAAACTTGAAACATATGACGCAAAAAATATTTCAACTGACATGTCATTTCTGGAAATGATAGATGTCATAAATGAACAGCTTACACTTGAAGGCAAGGAGCCCATAGCTTTTGATCATGACTGCCGGGAAGGTATCTGCGGCATGTGCGGCGCTGTTGTGAACGGCCGTCCGCATGGCCCTGAAAAGGGAACTACGTTATGCCAGCTTCATATGCGGCATTTTTCGGATGGTGATACGATTTTCATTGAGCCCTGGCGCTCAAGGGCGTTTAAAATAATAAAAGATCTTGCTGTTGACCGGAGTGCACTTGATATAATAATACAGGCCGGAGGCTATGTTTCCGTAAATACAGGGGGAGCTCCCGACGCCAACGCGATACCGATCTCACAGGAAACAGCTGAAAAAGCAATGGATGCTGCTGCATGCATAGGATGCGGGGCGTGTGTTGCGGCATGTCCGAATGCTTCAGCAATGCTTTTTACAAGTGCCAAAATTTCACAACTGGCGCTTCTTCCCCAGGGAAAACCTGAAGCGGCAAAACGGGCTATTGAGATGGTGCGGACAATGGATAAACTTGGATTTGGAAACTGCACCAATGAGAGAGAATGCGAAGCTGAATGTCCGAAAGAAATATCCATTGTAAATATCGCCCGTATGAACAGAGAATTTTTTAAGGCTTCTTTTTTTTCAGATGTAAAATAAGCCGCTATTGCAGCGTGTGTTAAGTTATAATTGTTAGGAATATATGACCAACCATACCGTTTATATGGCTGATTCGCGCATAATGCCCGAGGTTTCGGATGAATCAGTTCATCTTATTATTACTTCCCCGCCTTACTGGCAGCTTAAAGATTATGATGATATCAGACAGATCGGTTTTTATGATACATATGAAGAATATATCAACAACCTTAACCTGGTGTGGAGAGAATGCCACCGTGTACTAAAAGAAGGTTGCCGCCTGTGCATAAATGTCGGGGATCAGTTCGCAAGGGCTGCTTATTATGGCCGCTATAAGGTCATTCCTATACGGACGGAAATAATTAAGTTTTGTGAATCGGTAGGTTTTGATTATATGGGGGCTATTATCTGGCAGAAGGTTACGACCTGTAACACAACGGGAGGAGGTTCGATCATGGGGTCGTATCCTTATCCGCGTAATGGAATTTTAAAGATTGATTATGAGTTTATTCTGCTTTTCAAAAAACCAGGCGACTCTCCTGATGTTGAAAAAGATATTAAAGAACAAGCCAAATTATCAACAAAGGAGTGGAACGAATACTTTGCCGGGCACTGGAGTTTCCCCGGAGAAAAACAGAACAAACATCTTGCAATGTTTCCGGAAGAACTTCCCAAACGCCTGATCAGAATGTTTTGCTTTGCACAAGAAACGGTTCTTGATCCCTTTCTTGGAAGCGCCACAACCTCTCTTGCGGCAAAAAACCTTAACAGGCACTCAATCGGATATGAAATAAACGAATCATATTTGCCTGTAATAAAAAAGAAATTGGGGGCTGATCAGACTGATATATTTTCTGATTTCTCTGTTGATATTATAAAACCCGAACGTGGCATTGTAGAGTATGAGCAAAAAATAAATAATCTGCCATATATATTTCGCGACAAGGTCAGATTCAAAAAGAAAATCGATCCCAGAGAAAATACATTCGGTTCAATAATTGGAGCAAAGAAAAAAGAAAAAGTTAAGTATCTAAGATTACGACGCGTGATTGCTCCAAATATTATAGAACTCAGCAATGATCAGATAGTAAAGCTTTTCGGTATAAGAGCAAAAGCAGGGATGGAGGAAAAAGCAATTAAGTGGCTTGAGGATAAATTGAAAGGACAAAGCTTTTACTTAAAGTCCGATCAAATTGAATATGATGAAAACAACGTTCTTCTTTCCTATTTGTATCTTAAAAACAAAACCTTTATAAATCTTCATCTTCTTCGCTCAAGCTTAGTAGAGATAGACGAGTCATTTCCATTTAAATATCATAAAAAGTTCAAAGCGGTTCAAGAAGGTATGAGATAGCTTATATGATCCGATATGAATAATAAAGTTGATGAAACCGTAAAAAGTTGGGAAACACTAAATTTCGTCATTCCGGAGAAAGCCGGTATCTTTTGGCTTCATTTCATAATAGGATGCCTGTTGAGGCATAAAATTGCCTTTTACGCGTACGTTAGTATTTGGAATCTGCGTACTCTACCCATCCGCCTGCTTTAACCAGCGCTTTGTCGAATTCGGTGATCTTTAATTCAAACGATTCCTTAATATCACCGGCCTTTAAAATTAAAAAGCCATTGCCGAAATCCGTTTCAAGATCTGTATCGTGATTTGAAAAAACCGAAAATATATGTTCTATTGTTTCCGCCGGAAGCTCAACTGCCATCATTCCACAATTAAACATGTTTCTTTTAAAGATTCTTGCAAAACCGGGTGCTATGACAAGATTGATATCGTTTACTTCAAATGCCCATGGAGCATGTTCTCTGGACGATCCGCATCCGAAATTTTCCCTTGTTATTATTGCAGCTTTTCCTTTAATATCATTTTTATTGTCAAAGCCTTCCATGTTTATATCCTCAAGAAGATATGGCTTTAAAGCTTCTTTGGCGTTTTCAGTAAGGTATCTTGCCGGAATAATTTCGTCGGTGTTTATATCCGCTCTGTTGAGAAAAAGCACTTTCCCTGAAAAATTTTTCATAGTTCTTATATGCTCTTATATAATTTTGAATTTGTTATGTGTCCTGCAATAGCTGTAGCGGCAGCAGTAGCCGGGCTCATCAGATGAACCATGCCGCCTTTTCCCATACGGCCGGAAAAATTTCTGTTTGTAGTGGAAGCGCAGGTTTCTCCTTCTGCAATAATTCCGTTGCTCATGCCAAGACAGGCGCCGCAGGTCGGATTTGTAACGCAAAACCCTGATTCAAGAAAAGCGGCAATGATTCCTTCGTTCAAAGCCTGCCTGTAGATTTCGGTAGTCGCCGGGGATACAATGCCACGCAAAGAATCGCTGATTTTATTTCCTTTTAAAATTTTTGCCGCAACTCTTAAATCTTCAATTCTTCCGTTTGTGCATGAGCCTATGTAAACCTGGTCTATTTTTGTGCCTTCCATCTCCCTTACAGGCTTTACGTTATCCGGTTTATACCAGAATGTGACCAAAGGTTCAAGGTTTGAAATATCATGATCAATTATCTTTTCATATGAGGCATCAGGGTCGGAACAATACTTTTTAAAAGCATTTTGCGCTGCTTCTTTTGTTTTATATTCGTCTTTTATAAAATCCCATAAATATTCTACGGTAGTCATGTCCGGCGCACATATTCCGCATGTTGCGCCGGCTTCGATTGCCATATTGCAAAGAGTCATTCTTGCATCCATACCCATATTCTCGACAACAGGGCCTGCAAATTCTATAATTTTGTTTGTCGCTCCGTTAACGCCGATTAAGCCGATTATGGAAAGAATTATATCTTTTGCAAAAACACCATCCGGTATTTTACCATAAATATTTATCTTAATTGTTTCAGGATAGCCAAACGCACACACTCCTTTTAATATTCCGACTTCAAGATCGGTTGTTCCGACACCCGCCCCGAAAGCTCCAAATGCGCCGTATGTACAAGTGTGAGAATCTCCCATAATTATGGTATAGCCCGGTCTTACAAAACCCTTTTCAGGGAAAATCGCATGACAGACACCGTTTCGGCCTACATCAAAAAAATCATTTATTTTATGACGTCTTGTCCATTCTCTTAAGATTTTTCCCTGCAAAGCTGTCTTGGAATCCTTGGCAGGAGTAACATGATCTATAACCGCCTTTATTCTGGATGTGTCAAAAACACGGTCTTTGCCCCGGCTGACAAGATCATTAATAGCAATAGGTGTTGTAATCTCATGGCAGAAAACAGCGTCAAGCCTTATCACATATATGCCTTCGCAAGGATTATCAATAATATGCGAATCAAATATTTTTTCAGCAATTGTTTTTCCCATTTGTTCTCCCACTTATTCTAAAATGATGAAATTAATCTGTATCGGTCTTAAGCACCGAAAGAAAAGCAGATTGAGGAATCATAACTTTTCCTACCATCTTCATCCGTTTTTTACCCTTTCTCTGTTTTTCCAGAAGCTTTCTTTTCCGTGTAATATCGCCTCCGTAACATTTTGCCGTTACATCTTTCCTGAAAGGAGAAACTGTAGATCTTGCAATTATTTTGGCGCCTATCGCACCCTGTATGGCAATTTTAAACATTTGCCTCGGTATTTCTTCTCTCAGCTTTTCACATGCAAGCCTTGCCCGTTCAACGGCCCTGTCACTGTGAACAAGCTGTGAAAGAGCATCAACGCGTTCACCGTTTATAAGTATATCCATCTTAACAAGATCGGTGTCCCTGAATTCGATTATTTCATAATCAAATGAACCGTATCCCTGGGTTATGGATTTGAGCTTGTCATGAAAGTCATAAATTACTTCGGCAAGCGGAAGTTCAAAAATCATCTCAAGCCGGTTGCTTGTGAGGTACTGGTAATTCTTGTTTATTCCTCGCCTGTCGAGACAAAGCTTCATAACTGATCCCATGTAACGTTCGGGTACAATAATAGATGCACGGATATAAGGCTCCATCGTGCTTTCAATTTCTGTCGGATCAGGATAAAGAGCCGGGTTATCAATTATCTTTTCAGTTCCGTCACTCATCTTAAGGCAGTATTGAACAGAAGGAGCAGTAAGGATAAGAGAGAGATCAAATTCACGTTCAAGCCGCTCCTGAACAACCTCGAGATGAAGAAGACCTAAAAAACCGCATCTGAAACCGAATCCCAAAGCAACCGATGTATCCTTTTCATATACGAGGGAAGCATCGTTTAGCTTGAGTTTGTCTATAGCAATCACAAGCTCTTCGTATTCGTCCGCTGCAACAGGATATATGGACGAAAAAACCACAGGTTTTGCATCCTTAAAACCCGGCATGGGCTTATCGGCAGGTCTGCTTTTTAAAGTTATCGTATCGCCGCATTTTGTATCTCTTACCGATTTTATGCCTGCTATAACATATCCGACCTCGCCTGCTGAAAGCTCTTTTTTTGGTATCCGCTTTAACTGAAATATTCCGATCTCTTCAGTTTTATATGAAATCAAGTTTGACATGAAAGTTATAATATCTCCGGTTCTTAACTTTCCTTCAAAAACCCTGAAATAAACTATGGTGCCTCTGAATGCATCATAATGGGAATCGAATATCAATGCTTTAAAAGGAGCTTCAGGGTCCCCCGAAGGAGGAGGCAAATATTTTACTATACTTTCGAGAACAGTATCTATGCCTGTTCCTTCCTTCGCTGATGCAAGTATTGCCGTTGCCGGGTCAAGTCCTAAATCTTCTTCTATTTGCAGCTTTACCCTCTCGATATCTGCTGAAGGAAGATCTATCTTGTTTATAACAGGTATAATAGTAAGATTGTGTTCCATAGCGAGATAGAGGTTGGCTATGGTTTGCGCTTCCACTCCCTGGCTGGCATCTATTAGAAGAAGAGCGCCCTCGCATGATGCAAGCGCCCTTGATACTTCATATGAAAAATCCACATGACCCGGAGTATCAATTAGATTTAAGAAATATTTATTGCCGTCTTTTGCAATATAAGGGAGGCACACTGTCTGACTTTTTATAGTGATGCCTCTTTCCCGTTCGATATCCATACTATCCAAAATCTGGTCATGGAAATCCCTGTCGGAAATAATGCCCGTTTTCTGGATCAGCCGGTCTGACAGAGTCGATTTGCCGTGATCTATATGGGCAATTATACTGAAATTTCTGATATTATTCATTATATATTTTTATACCTTGTGATTATTATTTCTTGAATCTTCATGTAACATATAATATATAAAAAAGCCTACTCTTTTACCAGATAATTTAAAATCATGTCAAGACCGGCAAAGTTAAGTAAGGAGTTGAACAAGCTTGCACAACAAACCAAACCATAGAACAACCCAACAGCGAATGGTAATTTTAGAAGAGCTGAAAAAAGTTAAAACTCATCCTGCGGCAGACGAAATTTACAAGATGGTCCGGAAGCGCCTTCCCCGCATAAGCCTCGGAACGGTTTACAGAAATCTTGAAGTTTTATCTGGGTTAAAAAAAATTCAGGAAGTTGATATTGTAGAAAATCTTAAGCGATTTGACGGTAATCCCGAAAACCATTATCACATAAGATGTATGAAATGCGGGCGTATTGATGATGCGCCTTTTGGTCTTGAAAACGATCTTGAAAAAAAGATGCGCCCGTTGACTGATTATACTATTATATCCCACAGGCTTGAGTTTATCGGTATTTGTCCTGGGTGCTCCTCAAAAGATAAATGATCGGATGATATTGAAGCTTTTTTGTTCATTCCAGCTAAAACCCAATTTTCAGAAAGGCGCGGGCCATCCGGCCCTGCCTTTCTGAAAATATGCCGATATATTTATTCTGCTATTTTATTAAACCTTCTTCTTCCGCCTGCCAAACCAATGAGTCCAAGTCCGAGAAGAAGCATGGTAGCTGGTTCGGGAACAGACCTGGTTTCTATCGTAAATTTAATCCCGGAATTGTAATAATGACAATCCGGGTCTAATCCAAATCCAAAATTGCCATCGGTAATCCATCCATAATATGCGGCAGGAACATCGAATTTAAGATTATCGCCGCCGGAAACATTGCCATACGGGTCGCTAGTGTCTGTGTATGTTCCCAGCAAATATGCATTTGGATTAGTTGAAGGATTAAAATTATTTCCTCCTGATTGATTGTCCCAAAAAGAGCTCACTCCTGCGGGAGCTGTATTGAGCAAATTAACATATAAAATATCACCGGTTTCAGCAGTCCAATCATTTATATTGAAAATTTGCAAATATGCAGCAGAAACAGCCTCTCCGGATGGAAGATTCCAGTTTATGCCCCATTGATAATAGCGATAATGATCTAAATCCCACATATCACCGCTTGGCGTAGGGTTAAAAGTATATGTGTTTGCAAACGCATTTGTAAAACCAAATAAGCATAAAAATAATATTAAAAAACCAGTTCTTTTCATTAAATACCTCCTATCTATAATAATTTATTGTTTATTTTTATGAATGTTTGCATATGCAAATATGATGCCTAAAATAAGTTAGAAGCGTATCTGCCTGATATATTTTTTCCGTTATTAGATATATAAAGATTTACACAAGAAATAAATTATCTGTTAAATGAAAAATAGCATCAATCGTCAGGGTAATAGTCATGTATTGTAAAGATATCCGACAGCGACTAGTAATAAACCGTTAAGCATAATCATCATATTTAATATAACCATATGTTATTAAAAGTAATAATATCATAACCAAAGTTTGTAAAGAAATCCGACATAAAAGAGCAGCTTATGATCATTTAATTGGCAATAACTATCTGTTATTAATTTATATTGTTTTTGTTACCCTGTTTGTAAAATAATTCGCAAATATTATATCGCATGATGCTAATAATAGTGATAAAGTAGTAAGGAGTTATTAGATTAGTTGTCATTTTTTAAGTTTCCTGCTGCCTTGCAGTGGGAAACGGGCTCGATATTTTGCTTGGAGGAGCTTTATAATTGGAGAAAACAGAAAAAATAAAACCCTTCAGACTTGTAAAGTATTTCTCATTTTCAAGCCTTGTGGTACTATTTGCAGGAATATTGATGCTGACAGCCCTAAATACCCACTGGATAAGAAAGACAGATCTAAAAAAGAGCGAAGAATATGCATTTCTGATAGCTGCAAATCTGAATCATCAGCTTTTTATACAATTTTTTATTCCGGTTACACTCAAATATGGAAAAATACAGCTAAGAAACAAAGAGCAATCTCAACTTATCGATAATGTTATCCGCAGTACTCTTCACGGCTATAAGGTGGATAATGTGACTATTTATGGGACTGAAAAAAATATCATTTCATATAGTTTCGATAAAAATCTGTTGGGAAAAGAAAATGTGGGCGGGCAGGAATATTATAAAGCGCTTTTGGGCGAGCCTACTACAAAATTGGTTCAAAAGGGAAATTTTGCTGAAATTCTGTTTGGTTTTCACACGGAAAACAAAATGATTACTTTTGCGCCGCTACGCATTGAGAATCCGCATCCCGGATCTGAAGGCCCAATAATTGGTGTTATTGAAATAAAACAGGATTTGTCAAAAGATTATAAAAGAATTTTTGAGTTTCAGTTTGTTACGATTATAGCAATTACGTTTGTTATGTTCAGCATCTTTGGAATTCTTATTATTGTTGTCAGAAGAGGAGAAAAAATAATTGAAGAACGATCAAAAGAGCGCCTGATTCTCGAGCAGCAGCTCAGGCGTGCTGAACACTTGTCATCCCTGGGTGAAATGGTTGCCGGCATTTCCCATGAGATACGAAATCCTTTGGGAATTATCAAAAGTTCCGCAGAACTTCTTAAGAAAAAAATTGCCGCCATTGATCCTTCCAATCCGGTTCCTGAAATAATAATTGAGGAATCCGTCAGGTTAAATAATATAATAACTGATTTTTTAAATTTTGCCAAACCCAGAAAACCGAATCTGATGCCTTGCAGCATAGACGAAATTATTGAAAAAACCATAAATTTTCTCTCACAGCAGCTTCAGGAAAAAGGCATTGCTGTAGAAATACAAAAGACAGCCGATCTTCCGCAGATATCAGCCGATTCCAATATGATCTATCAGGCATTTTTAAATATACTTATAAACAGCATACAATCTATGCCGGATGGAGGTAAAATATATGTTAATATCACTTCCGATCGCAGAGGCATTAATATTGTTTTTGAAGATGAGGGAACAGGAATTCCTCAGGATCTTTTGAAAAAGATATGGGACCCGTTTTTTACTACCAAAGAAAAGGGAACCGGACTTGGTCTTGTAATTGCAAAAAATATTGTTGAGGCCCATAACGGAAAAATTCAAATTACAAACGGGTCTCCCCGAGGTGTAAAAGTCTTAATAATTATTCCTGTCCGATAAGGAAAATGAATATGGAAACAATTTTGATTGTTGATGACGAAAAAAACTATCCTCCGATAATAAGTTCAATTCTTGAGGAAGAAGGATATGAAACGTTAGTCGCAAACAATGGCCTTGCTGCTCTGGAAATCATTAACAACTCTGATATTGATCTTGTGCTTACCGATATGAAAATGCCGCTTATGGACGGAATAGCACTTTTGGAAAGAATCAAAATATCAGACCCCGATCTTCCTGTAATAATGATGACAGCTTATGGAACCGTCGAAAAAGCCGTAGAAGCCATGCAAAAAGGCGCTTATAATTACGTGCTGAAACCGTTTGATAATGAAAGACTCATACTTTTTGTTAATAAAGCAATTACGATGTACAGGATTATCAAAGAAAACAGGCTGCTTCGTAATGCAGTTGAATCACAGTATAAATTTGACAACATTATCGGTAAAAGCAAAGCCATGCAGGATGTTTTTGAAACTATACAAAAAGTATCGCCATCATCAGCAACTGTTTTAATAGAAGGCGAAAGCGGTACAGGAAAGGAACTTGTAGCAAAGTCCATTCATTTTAACAGTCCCAGGCGTGATAAACCATTTATACCTGCAAATTGTTCTGCTTTTGCTGAAAACCTCCTTGAAAGCGAGTTGTTCGGTCACGAAAAAGGCGCCTTTACAGGAGCAGTTGCCATGAAAAAAGGAAGATTTGAACTCGCTGACAACGGCACTCTTTTTCTTGATGAAATATCCGAACTGTCGCAAGGCCTCCAGGTAAAACTGCTTCGCGCATTACAGGAAAGAACTTTTGAAAGAGTCGGAGGAATTAAGCCGATTTCGGTTGATATTCGAATAATTGCAGCAACAAACAAGCATTTAAAAGAGGAGGTCAAAAAGAGCCTTTTCAGGGAGGATCTTTTTTATCGCCTCAATGTTCTTAATATAAATATTCCGCCTCTTAGACAAAGGCAGGAAGATATTCGTTTGCTTGTTGATCATTTCATAAAAAAATATGCCGGACAAAAAAAAATGGGGCAACCTGTAACAGGTATTGATATGGAAGTTGAACGTCTGTTTTATGACTATTCATGGCCAGGAAATGTCCGCGAACTTGAAAATTTTATTGAACGGGCTACCATATTATGTGCTGGAGATAAAATAAGGATTTCCGACCTTCCGAAAGAATTCAGGGATAATGTTTACAATACACTGCGTTTTGAAGGTATTCCGGCTAATGCAAAATTGTACGAAACCCTGGATTTAGTTGAGCAGATAATGATCAAACGGGCTATGAAAATGGCAAATAACGTTCAGTCACATGCGGCTGAATTGCTCGGTATAGGAAAAAGCGGCCTCAATCAAAAATTAAAAAAGTTTAATATAGATTAAGGCGGCTTCGTAAAAACTTCATATGCAAGGCATCGCAAATCTTGAGGAATGAAGCGTACTTTTTTTGTACGCTGCAATGACGAAAGATGCGGCGTAACGCAGCAGAGGGAGTTTTCACGAAGCCGTCAGGATATATGTTCTTTGGCAATGGCAAAATAAAATGAGTCTGGAAAATCAGAACAAATCTTTTTGTAAGCTTCTTTGCTTTTTGTTTCATTTCCCAATAACGCATAAAGCCTTCCAAGATTGAAATATGCTTCATCTTTCAAAAAATTACCCTGTTCAGAAACAATCTTTTCAAAAAAATTCACAGCGGATTTCAAATCTTTTTTTTCTTCATAAGCATATCCGAGGCTGTTAATAATTTCACACTTTATTGAGGAGCTATAATTAAAATCCATAAGGGCTTTACTATAAAAATCTATGGCTGTATCTATCTTTCCAGCATTGTAGCATATATTGGCAAATTCAAGCCTTGCTATTTTACCGCCGCTATTGCCTGAATATTTTTCTATTATGTCAGAAAAGCCGGCTTTAACCTCATCCAAAGCTTTTTCAGGTCCGTTATTCTTAAGAGAAATTTTATATTCCCTCATAATATTTTCAAACATTGAATAAGCTTTGCTTTCAGATTTGCGCTCAAAATATCCGTATACTGAAAAAACTACGGCTATCAGAACCACAGCGCATATAGCATATAACAACTGAGCCTGATATTTAGCTGCAAGATTCAATAATTTTGATGTAAAAGTTATAAACTCATCCGGTTCATTTAAAAGCGCTTTTCTTGTTATTTTTTTCTTTCCCATTTTATCTCCAAACATTATTCTACTGTCACGTCAACTATGAAATGTACCAACCTGTCATTTCGACCAACGGGAGA
>DYJH01000033.1 GCA_020723255.1 Desulfonema limicola
AGCCTATTGAACTATGACCTTGCCCAGAGGGCAAGGATTTCTGTTTTTGATTAAAAACTTTTTGTTTTTTTAATCAACTTCGATGCCGCGAAAATATGTAATCAATATGACACCAATGAAACTTTGAAGCTAAATGGAGAATACAATCTATGGACGGGGCGTTCATAATGAAGTCAAAAAATATTATTGCAATAAAACTGCCGATAGATTATATATAATTTCATATTAATTTAAATAATTACTAATTGTGTCAGAGAAGAGAAGAATCAGGAAGAATCAGTGTCAAACCTTGATTTGTGTTATGTTATTTAGAAAATGCCAACGGGGAAAAACTTGAGCCCCAAAAAACTGCCGATCTTAATATGTGTATGAATTCACTGAGGTCTATTTATAATAATTCTCCAGACCTATAAATAGATAGGCTATATATTTTTTATTTGTTTATCCCTCATGGATTTCTCAGCATATCGTGCGTTCCGATTCTCCTGAGAAAGCATATATCTCCTTTAATTTGGAAAGTAAAGCGATAGGAATCCGTTACCCTGTCCTCCAATATATTTCTTGGATCTTTCATTTTTTTTACATGCAGAGATGGATGTTTTGAATTTGAAAGCAATAAGGATAGGTTCTTATCAGTGGTTTTCTGAATGTTTGTAGGAAGTTTCCGGTAATCCCTTATAAATGCCTTCGTGAATTCAAGCTTCATATTTTGGCTTTCTTCAAAGCGGTAAGCGCATCGTCAATATTATCGAAAGGCCCCACCGTTTTCCCGGACGCAATATCTCTATCTGCTTCCGCCTCTGCATCCTGCCATTCCTTGCTATGAAAATATGCCTCATCAAAATGAACCATCTTAACCGGCTTTAAAACCAACTCGCCATCTTTCTTTTCAATATCAAGATAATCGCCGACCCTTACGTTTTTCCGCACTTCGGCGGGTATCGTGATCTGAAAATTTTGCCTGATCTTCACCAGAGCCATATCATATTTCCTCCCTTATGAATTTAAGTAAATAATAAACTAAGAATTTCGCAAAGTCAAGTTTTAGGCCACGTTAAAAATTATAGCGGGAAAAAATATCTGTTTTTTAGCATCTTGGAGGAAGTAATCGTAACGCCAATGATTTTATGCGATCCTATATGGTATCTTTATACAAGAGGGTTTGCAAAGAAAGATGAGTCTGTTTCTGTATTATGGCAAGCCTTGATTCAACCAGATTCTTTATTTCCTTAAGCCTTTTTTCCGACATTGCTTCAAATCTCAGCACAAGCGCAGGCTGCGTATTGGATGCGCGCACAAGACCCCATCCGTCATCAAAAAGAACTCTTACGCCATCGATGTCTATAACTTCATTTAATTTTCTGAAATGTTCCGTCACTTTTTTAACCACTTCAAATTTTTTGTCATCTGGGCATTCAACCCTTATTTCGGGTGTTGAATGCGTTTTGGGAATATCAGATAAAAGGTCGGAAATTTTCTTTCCGGTTTTTAAGATAATTTCAAGAAGCCTGCATGAAGCATATATTGCATCATCAAAACCAAAATAACGATCCGCAAAAAACATATGCCCGCTCATTTCTCCCGCAAGCTCTGCATTTTCTTCTTTCATTTTTTTCTTTATGAGTGAATGCCCTGTTTTCCACATTATCGCCCGGCCGCCATGTTTTGTTATATCATCATACATTGTTTTCGAACACTTGACTTCGGATATGAAAGTAGAACCTGGCTTTCTTGACAGAATTTCTCTTGAAAAAATCACCATAAGCTGATCGCCGAAAATGATATTTCCCTTCTCGTCAATAACTCCTAAACGGTCGCCATCTCCGTCGTATCCGATACCAATGTCGAGCTGTCTATCCTTAACAAGCGCAATCAGTTCTTTCATGTTCTTTACTACAGTAGGATCGGCTTCATGATTCGGAAATGTTCCATCCATATCGCAATAAAGATCATGAACTTCACATCCAAGATTTTTTAATACCGGAACAGCAATAACACCTGCCGTACCGTTCCCGGCATCAATTCCGACCTTAAGACCTCCCAGGATGGATATATTTTTTTGCACAAATTCTTTATAGGGAGTAACCACATCGGAAGAAAAAAATAAACCGTCTCCTTTAATAAAACATTCCCTGTCGATAATATCAAGTACTTCCAGAAGTTCTTTTCCATGCAGTGATTCGGAACCAATGCAAACCTTAAAACCATTATATTCCGATGGATTATGGCTTGCGGTCACCATTACGGCGCCTTGCTGATTAAGATGCTGAATCGAAAAATACAGGACAGGCGTCGGGCAAACCCCTATATCTGTAACATTACAACCGGTTGAAAGCAGCCCTTCAGTAAGCTTTTCCGAAAAGCTGTCAGAAGTTATCCGGCAATCCCGCCCGACAGTGAGGTTTGATTTGCCGTGTTCAAGAAGATAGGTGCCGATTCCTTTACCAATCATAATTACATCTTCTTCATTTAAATCCTTACCTGCTATTCCCCTTATGTCATACTCTCTGAAAATTTCCGGATTCACCGTATCAGCCCTTTTTTAGTTGTCATCCTTTTAAAACGGCCATTGGTTTCAGTTTTGCAACCTTTCTTGAAATACCCGCTTCATGGACTATGTTCACTACTTCGGAAACATTTTTGTATGCTTCCGGCATCTCCTCACCAAGAGTGGATCTTCCGGTCCATCTCACATATATTCCTTTGTCTTCCAGCTCACGCTGAATAGATCTACCCTTGCTTTTTTTTAAAGCGGCGGTTCTGCTTAAAACCCGCCCTGCGCCATGACAGGTTGACCCGAAGGTTTCTTTCATGGCATTTTCAGTCCCCACAAGAACGTACGAAGACCTTCCCATATCGCCGGGGACAAGCACAGGCTGGCCTACAGACCTGTATTTTTCACAAACCGATTCGTGTCCGGGAGGAAAAGCTCTTGTAGCTCCTTTTCTGTGAACACATAAGATCCTGCTTTTACCGTCAACCACATGCATTTCTTTTTTGGCAATATTATGACAGACATCATAAACCAGATTCATTCCAAGATCTTTTGGTCCTATCCCGAGAACACGTAAAAAAACCTCACTCGCTTTATGCATAAGAATCTGCCTGTTTGCCCAGGCGTAATTGGCGGCACATGCCATAGCATTAAAATAGCGTGTTCCGTCAGAAGACTGAATCATTGCACAGGCAAGCTGCCTGTCCGGAATTTCAAAACCGAGCTTTTTAATGTTTTTTGCCATATGTGCCAGAAAATCATCGCATATCTGATATCCCAATCCCCTTGAGCCTGAATGGAGCATCACAGTTATCTGGCCTTCAAAAAGACCAAATACACGCGCTACATCTGGATCATAAATTTTATCGACCAGCCCGATTTCAAGAAAATGATTTCCCGAACCAAGAGTTCCAAGCTGGCGAAGTCCGCGTTCAAGCGCTTTATCACTTACTGTTTCAGGATCAGCGTTTGGCATGCATCCGAAATCTTCCGTATGCTCTATATCGGACTCCTTGGCCATGCCATGCCTCAAAGCCCATTTGCTTCCTTCTTTTAATACTTTTTTTTCTTCTGAATAAGCTAGTTTTATGTTGCCCGTCGATCCTACGCCTGAAGGAATATTCTGGTAAAGTGAATTAATGAGATCTTCAAGCTTTTCTTTCACATCTTTCCCGGTTAGCGATGTGCCTGCAAGGCGTACCCCGCAGTTTATATCATAGCCCACTCCTCCCGGAGATATGATCCCTGTTCCCCAGTCAAATGCGGCAACACCTCCTATTGGGAAACCATATCCCCAGTGTATATCAGGCATTGCAAGGGATGCTCTTATTATTCCCGGAAGAGTAGCTACATTTGCAACCTGCTTAACGGCTTCTTCCTGCTTTATGCTATCAATCATCGAATCGCCGGCATATATAATGCCTGGAACCCGCATCTGCCCGGATTTAGGAACTTCCCACCTGTAATCGTCTATTTTTATTAATTCCATAAAGCTCAAAATACAATTTTATACCGAGTTGCATTCAAAAAGATAGCAAGGCGGCAAGGAGGTTTTCCCGCAGGCGTATATGTAATACGCCGAGGACAGAACCGACGAAGCCAACGCAGATAGAATTTGAATGCGACTTGGTATTACACATCAAATATAATTCTTGCCTTCCAGCTTTTAGCCTCTGGCTCAACCATAATCTGATGATAAGTTACAGCCTTTATTTCAGTCTTTATTATGTGGCGGCCGGCAACAAAGGGTTCATAATAAACATATGCGGTCAAAGTATATTCTGAAAGAGATATTATCTTAGTACTCTTAACAAGCAAGCTTTTTCCTGTCCAGAGGTACAAAAGCTCTCTTAGCCAGTTAGCCATAAGATCAGGCCGGTCCTCTCCGGTCACAGCGACAGAAGTTTCGCACAAAGGTTGCAGATTGCCCGCATCTGTCAAAAGATCAAACATTGCACAGGCTGCGTTTTCAAAAAGATCCGCAAGTCCGGAACCAAAAACCTCTATTCCGAGATCGGCGGTATGATCTATTGTTTTATACTTCATAATAAAATATCGCCGGTTTTTATAGTGCTGTAGCCGCCTAATGCTTCGACACGTTTTTTAAAATCAGAGCTGTTTATTGTTTCAAGAAGAATTTTAATGTGTTCGGTTTCAAAATAAACATCCGGTATCACAAGATCGTATTGTTCGGTTACAACCGGTATGAAATCAAGATTCAGGGCTCTTGCAGCAGCAAATATGCCAAGTCCCATATCAGCAACTCCGCTTAAAACAGAAACGGCAACTGACATATGAGTAAATTCTTCATTGTCATAACCTTTTATATATTCCGGAATTATTCCAAGCTGATTTAGCCTGTAATCCAGAAGAATTCTTGTTCCTGACCCGCCCTGCCTGTTTACAAAAACAATGTCATTTCGGACAAGATCTTCTATCCCTTTTATGTTTTTGGGATTTCCTTTTGCTACAATAAGCCCCTGATCCCTGAAAACAAGATGGACAAGCTTTACTTTAATATCGGGAAGATATTTTTTAATATATGATATATTGTAAGAACCATCTGTTGTATCCAGAAGATGGGAACCTGCAATATGACACACCCCGTTTTTAATAGCCATAAGGCCACCCATGCTGCCTACGTGACTTGAAGAAAGAGTAAGTTTGTTTTGACCTGCTCTTAAACTGTCTGCTATGATATCAAGCGAATTGTCGTGGCTTCCGACAACAACGATCGTGTTGTCAAACAAGGAAGCAGGACGAAGAAGTTCTGCTGTAACAGGCTCTTGTGCGTTTATTCCTTCAACATTATTCGGTATGCGTATAATTCCGTCTGCTTCCGTAATTGTGGTTATGCATCCTGCCCCTCTCGGAAGAGTTGTTGCTATGACACTGTCGCCGACCTTTCCCAGCTTTACACGAAGAAATTCTTCCAAACCGAGCCTGGATGTAATTTTCTTTGCCGGTATGACCTGAATCTTTTCCCTCTCTCTTTCAGGCTGTCCCAGCAATTTGCATATTATCGGATATACCAATTGTTCAAAGGCAATAATTGCAGACACAGGATAACCGGGAATCCCGAAAACAGGCTTATTCTTAACTCTGCCTATTACAACAGGTTTTCCCGGCATCATGGTAACTCCGTGCACAAAAACTTCACCGGTATCCGAAATAATTTTTTTCGCATAATCTTCAGATCCTGCTGATGAGCCTCCTATGATAAGAACTATATCAGAATCGCTGTTTACTGCTTTAAGAAGAACTTCTTTTATCTTATCAGTATTATCCGATACTTTATCGTATCTCTCATAAACTCCGCCAAAAGATTCCGTAAGTTTGCCAAGTACAAATGAATTTGTTTCATAAACCTGACCCGGTTTAAGCTCACCAATATTTGCATTTTCCCAGTTAACAAGTTCGGAGCCGGTTGGAATTATGGCCACCTTCGGTTTTTTTCTGACAGAGACAGAAAATATTCCGCCGGAAAGCAGGGCGCCAACACAGTATGGGGTTATAACATGATTCTGAGGAAACAGCAGTTCGGTTGCAACTATATCTTCTCCCATTTTTCTCACATGCTGCCACGGGACGGCCGGCGCTTCAATTTCAATCCTGCTATCATCAATAACATTAACATTTTCAATCATTATGACAGAGTTTGTGTTTTTCGGCAGAACATGTCCTGTGTTCAGGAAAAAAGCATCTTTATTTACGATAAGCTGTTTCGGATTAGCCTCACTTGCACCGAAAGTATCTTCCGCTTCTACTGCTATGCCATCCATTGCAGCAGCATGAAAATTAGGTGAAGAAATCTTTGCAAAAACCGGCTCTGCGAGTACCCGGCCCACTGCATCAGGTACAGAAACTGCTTCCCCTGAAAGTCTTTCAAGTTGTGAAAATCTTTTAAATAATATATCTTTCGCCTCTTTAAGGGTCTTCATTTTCAAATATACATTGCGACTGTAGCCCATCTTATAATTATCTCCAACTGTTCAATTTTACCACACACCATCTATATAAATTCCGCAATACGGGCACTTACTGTCTTTGATAACATTTTTGTTCACAAAAAATCCGAGCCTCTCGATAAGAATTTTTCCGCAATTAAAACAGTATGTGCTTTCTCCGCTCTCACCGGGAACATTCCCTGTATAAACGTATTTAAGACCGCATTTCAAGCCTGTTTCTCTTGCTGAAATCAAAGTATCAAGAGGTGTAGAAGAGCGGTCTAATAGTTTGTATGTCGGGTGAAACCTGCTTATATGCCAGGGCGTTTCAGGGCCAATAGATTCCACTAGAAATTCAGCGAGCTTTTCAAGTTCGCCGATACTATCATTTAATCCCGGAATAATAAGAGTAGTAACTTCTATCCAGATGCCGAGAGATTTCATTTCTCTTATTGTATCCTTTATATTCTCAAGCTTTGCCCCGCAATATTTTTTATAATAATCTTCATTATAGGATTTTAAATCCACATTTGCAGCATCCAGATAAGGATGAATCATAACAAGAGCTTCTTTTGTCATATAACCATTAGTTACAAATATATTTTTTAAACCTTTTTTTTTAGCAGATATTGCGGTGTCCCAGGCAAATTCAAAAAAAATTGTAGGTTCCGTATATGTATAGGAAATACTTTTGCACTTTCCCTTTAAAGCTGAACTCACAACATCTTCAGGCGTGAAATGATCCCCTGCTATCAAACCATTATGATTCGCAGGCATCTGTGAAATATCCGAATTCTGGCAGAAAAGACATTTGAAATTGCAACCGACAGTTGCGATTGAATAAGAAAGGCTTGCTGGCAGGAAATGAAAAAGAGGTTTTTTCTCTATCGGATCAATATGTGCGGCAATTAGCTTGCCGTAAACAAGAGTATTTAGCACCCCATCTGTATTTTCCCTGACGCAGCAAATCCCTCTTTTTCCGTTTCCGATAACACATCTGTGCTTACAAAGATTACATTTTATTTTTTTATCTTTAAGCCGTTCATAAAGAAAAGCTTCCATGTGTCGATCCTCCGAGTGCCGGCTTTTCGGCAATTGCACCACCGGTTTGATTTGTCTTATATTTAACTGCAAGAGGTTTTGTTCTGAACCGCGGAATAAGTGTAACAACAATTCCTATAAAAGGACCAAAAGGATATTTTTTTATAAGATCAGCTGTTTCAAATTTGTTGAAAATCAGACTGTACCTGGAAGGAAAACCGCATATCGCTTTCCATGACACCGGTACATCTCCCAAAAGATCCTTTACCATCTTTTTAACTTCCAAAATATTGAAAAATTTTGCATGACTATATGCTGATTCTGAAAAATGATTTTTTATACGTTTACAAAAAACATTGACTGAGCAACTATTTAATATACCTATAAATACTTTATCTTTTGCAACCCTGCAAGCTTCTTCGAGAGCTTTTTTCGGATCATCAATAAATTCCAATGATGTAAAAAAAGAAGCATAATTGAATGAATTGTCATCAAATGGAAGATCTTCGGCAAAACACAAGCGAAGTTCGGCCCGGTTTCCGATTTTTTTTATGGCATAATCCAGCATGTGCTTTGATGGATCAATGCCGGTTACGGAAAGCCCCTTTTCAATATATGGAATCAGGCTCAAACCGGTTCCACATCCTATATCAAGAACAGTCTCTCTCTTTTCGGGCTGGAGCAAATCCATCATCAGTTTTTTTTCAAGATCGTAAATAGATCTGTTATACGGTTTTTCAAACCATTTGTTGTATTCAACAGTATCTTTGAAATTAAAAATATAGCCCATCGTGTTTATCTTCTGCGCCTACGTCTTTTTTTGGGCTGAGCGGTTTGTTGCTGTCCATTTACCAAGCCTGTATTTTCCTGTTGTTCGGGCTCAGGAGGAGCAAACCCGAAAAAGCTTCCCGGAAAATAATCCTTTTTCGGTTTTTCTTTAGGCTTTATAGGCTGTATGCTTCTTGTCCTTACAACTTCTTTCTCAGGCCGCATTTTCTTTTTCTCTTCATACCGTTTTCTTGGGAAAACAGACTTGCTTTTATCCTCAGCATACCAGTCATCCTCGGCCCAAACCACTGGAATTTTATAGCCGATTTTATTTTCTATACTTTCCAGGTTCAATACAAATTCATCGCATGATAAGGAAATGGCTATTCCATCTTTGCCGGCTCTGGCTGTCCGGCCTATCCTGTGAATATAAATTTCCCCATCATGAGGAAGATCATAGTTTATAACATGCGAAATATCTTCCACATGTATACCGCGGGATGCAACATCGGTTGCAACCAGAATCTTGATATTGCCTTTTTTATATCGTTCCATAAGGCTGAAACGCTTTCTTTGAGGCAAATCGCCTGTTATTCCTTCTGCAGGATATCCGTTTCCTTTCAGCTTTCTGGTAAGCCTCTCCACACCTGATTTTGTATTAACAAAAACAAGAATTCTGGACCAGTTTTCACGCTTAAGCAAACCCAAAAGAAGAGACAGCTTGCTTTCTTTGGATACATGATAAAGAATCTGGTTTATACCTTCTACCACTACTTCTTCAGGAGTGACCGAAATAAATTCCGGCAGGTTCATATATTCATATGTTAATTCCATAACTCTGTGTGATAGTGTGGCTGAAAAAAGCATGGATTGCCTTTTTGAGTAATCCGGGAGCGCTCGAAGAATGTAGCGCATATCCTTTGCAAAACCCAGATCAAGAAGACGATCGGCTTCATCAATTACTATAATCTTAATCCCTTCTGTCTTAAAAATACCCTGTTTGAAATAATCAATAACCCTGCCAGGAGTGCATATTACAACATTTGCTCCTTTTCTCAGCATATCGGCCTGTTTCTGATAGTCAATGCCGCCTATCACCTGAACAAGCGTCAATCCGGTATGCCTGAAAAGAACAATGGCCTCATTGTATATCTGCTGAACCAGCTCCCTGGTTGGGGCCACAATAAGAGCGGAAGGCAAATGGGGTGTATTGTTTTCAAATGAAAGAAGGCGCGAAGCAATAGTCGTAAGAAAGGCTGCTGTTTTCCCCGTACCCGTCTGGGCTTGTCCCGCAATATCACGTCCTGCAAGAGATAATGGGAGCACCCTGGCCTGAATTGGAGTGCAAAGAGCAAAACCGGCATCCTTTAAACCCATTAGTACTTCTTTTGGTATTATAAACTCGTCAAATCTGATATCTGTAAGAAAGTTTGGTTTTTCAGCACGCACTGGAACCGAAGGTTCCAAAAGCTCATTCTCATCCGGCATTATTTTCCTCGGTTTATTATCAGTATATTTAAAAAAGTCTATTTGAATTTAATAAATTATACACCTTTATCCTTTTATTGCAAGTTTTTGATCACTGCAATCTATTCTTTTGACATTTTATAAAGGCATCGTTATTATCCAAAAAGCAAAAACACTTATCAATATAATTAGACTATGATAACAATAAGTTAAAATCTAGGATTCTTGATGAAGGATTTTTTTAAAGTAGCCGATGTGGATCAAGTTCTTGAATATGTTTCCCTGCTTCAGACCGTTAAAACAGAGGAAATTCCCACTGAAAACACACTGTGGCGGATTCTTGCGGAAGATATTATTGCAGATGATGATCTTCCCTCTTTTCCGCGTTCAACCATGGACGGCTATGCTGTTAAAGCATCATCTACATTTGGAGCATCAGATGAAAACCCGGCATATCTGAATATTACAGGACATATTGCAATGGGGGAATCTCCTTTATTTTCGTTAAAGCAGGGGGAAGCGGCTAAAATATCAACCGGAGGAATGTTGCCGGATGGCGCTGACAGCGTTATAATGATTGAGCATACCGAAACTTTGGATGAAAACACAATAGAAATATATAAAAGCACAGCTCCCGGGCATAATATAATTGAAAAAGGAGAGGATTTTCTTAAAGGAAGTATTATGCTTGCAAAAGGCAGCAAAATAAGGCCACAGGAAACGGGCTTGCTTGCTGCTTTCGGAAGAAAAAAGGTAAGAGTGTATAAAAAACCTGTGATTGGCATAATTTCAACCGGAGATGAGGTTGTGCCGATTTCCGAATCTCCTCTTTCCGGGCAAATAAGAGATATAAATGCATATACTCTTTCAGGCCAGGTTAAGGAAGCAGGAGGCATCCCTTTAACATTCGGAATAGTAAAAGATAATTATGAAAATCTTTATGATGTTTGCATGAAAGCTCTTTTGCAGTCCGATATGGTTTTGATTTCCGGAGGAAGCTCTGTGGGAGTCCGCGATTATACAATTGAAGTCTTATCCGATCTTCCTGATTCCGAAATAATTGTACACGGTATCTCCATCAGCCCCGGCAAACCTACAATTCTTGCAAGATCAGGTAAAAAGACATTGTGGGGTATTCCAGGACATGTGGTTTCAGCAATGGTTGTTTTTACGGTGTTGGTCAAGCCTTTTATCGAAAAAATAAGCGGAAATAACTTGCAGCGCAAAATACCTGCTGTTTCTGCAAAGCTTTCAAGAAACATTGCATCAGCCCAGGGAAGAACTGATTATATAAGAGTGCGATTAACCGAAAAAGAAGGTGCTTTGTGGGCGGAACCTGTTTTGGGAAAATCCGGCCTTATAAATACTATGGTTAAAGCAGACGGGCTGATAAAAATCGGGAAAAACACAGAAGGCCTTCTTAAAGGCACGATGGTAGAGGTATTGTTTCAGTAAATTATTTGCGGTGTTCTTATAATCTTATAAACGGATTTGTAAAGTTCTCAATGATTGACATGCCATCTCTTTTACGATATCACACTGCCGGCTAAAACAACTATATAAGGAAACAAAAAAACAAATGCCTGAGTTTATACCCAATAAAGCCACAATCTGTGTTGTTAATTTCAAGACGCATGATTTTACCAAGCTTTGCCTGAGAAGCGTTAGAAAGTTTACCGACTATCCCTATGAAGTACTTGTTGTTGATAACGATTCAAGAGACGAGTCTCTGGAGTACCTAAAATCACTGCCATGGATCCGCCTTATAGAAAGAGAAGACAAAGATGGCAATTTAAGGGGTTCACCTGCTTTTTCTTCAGCCCTTGATATAGGCCTGAAAAATTGTAATACCGAATATTTTGTGACCCTGCACTCAGACACATTTGTTTTAAAAAATGAATGGCTTACAACTCTTATTAACTATTTCAATTCCGATAAACAAACCGCATGCGTCGGTTCAGGAAAAATCGAGCTGAGTCCGGCGTGGCAGAATTCTATTAAGAAAGCTACCGACTTTAAAACGATAAAAAGAAAACTGCTGAAAGAGCCTGATCCGCTGGGTATGCATCGCTATTATAACCGCACTATTTGCGCCGTTTACAGAACCGATATATTGATTAAAGAAAACCTCGCCTTTGAAATGTGGGATAAAGAGGGATTAACCGTCGGCAAAAAATTATATTTTGAGCTGGTTGACAAGGGATATAAGACGGTCGAACTGCCGGAAAAGAAAATGAGGCAGTTAATTGTCCATCTTGCGCATGCTACACAGGTCATTAATCCCAACGATTTCAAAATCAGAAAAAAAACCGTTAATAAAATCCACTCCAACATAAAAAAAGTTATGGCAAATGACCTGATTAAGCAAATACTTGAAGACGACTCTTTAGATAAATAAACCGGAGAATCTTCGAGTGTCAGGTTAGTATCTGCCGAACTTCTTTGCCGCAGATATGGTGGCATCAAGGTGTCCTGGAGTAGTATAATAGTCAACAGCGCCAACAGACAGGGTGCACCTGTTTGTACGAGATGTCTTTGCACAATTACAGCGGGCTTTTACTTCTTCTTCAATAGCTGATATCGGGCCGCTTACAAGAATTTTATCCGGTGGAGCGCTTGACCCGTAAAGATCATGTTCCTGACAGAATTCATATAATTTTTTAAAGCTTTTGATATCACCGGTAACCATAATTCCGTCAAAGCTGCCTGGACCTGCTATATTTTTCTCCCATACCGTAGGCAGCCATTCGACACAGCCTTCCATTGCCCATGCATACACGATAGGATTTTCAGCAGGAATTGCCTTTTTAATTGCCCTGCCGATCTTGCAGTATTCGTCGGCAATCCAGAAATTATCCGGTATATGTGGAACAAAGCCCATGCTGCCGCACTGATAACTGTAATCAACCTTGCCAAGCAGTGTAACTGCCTTGCCAAGCTTTATCTGCCATTCGGTTGCCAAAGCCATAGCCTTTTTGACAAGCTCAGGATTTTTGCGCAAGGCTTTCATCATCTGATTGTAGCCCAATAAATGATTGGCAGTAAAACCATCCGGTCCGTGACAGTGGGACCCCTCAATAGGAATAAGCTTGCTTAAGCCATATTTGTCGAATATCCTTCTCGACTCTCTCAACCACCACAGATATTGAGGGTACATGCCATGTTTATCGGGGTCGGGAACATCCAGTCCGATAAGATCTTCCTCGCTCTTTATCGGCATTTCTCCGATATGTACCGGATTTCCGTATTCAATAAGTTTTGAATCGCAGCCGTACAAATTCTCTCCGTAAGAGAGAGGCCCCAAAAAAAGAGTATCAGGCTTATACCTGGCTGTAGTTGCTAAATGGGATTTAACCAATAATTTGGGGAACTGGTAACCATCTATCGGCTTTAATGCATCGGCAAACCCATCAAGAGTTCTCACAGCGAATGAAACATGATAGTCCATCTCGACCATAAGACGGTCTCTTTCCTTACCTGCAAAAGTAGCCTTGTAGCGCTCCATGGGCGTCATCTCTTCTTCAAGGCAGTTCTTGTGAATTTGCTCGCAGTATCTCTCAATCTCCCTATCTTCTTCAGGGCTCCACTGCATATCGCCTAATTCTTCCAGTGTCTTTCCGTAATAGGGGCCTGCATTATCCATTTTTCCAAGCTTAATCATATAGTTACCTCCATGCATAGTAATATTTTTTTCTATACTTTAATTTTATATCTTTAAAAATAATCATAATTCTGATATTTTTAATTAATTTTATAAAACAACAAATGCTTATGTTTTTTGTCTTTTGATCATATAATACTCAGCATCTCAGTTTTAGCAAGGCCAAAATATGTCCTCGGATAATTATCAATATTACAAGACACTTGGACAGCCTATCAAAGACTACCGGCTATGGCAAAAACAAAGCCAGGATGAATTTGCCGAATTGATAAAAGTCAGCGTAAGGCAATTGCGAAGATGGGAAGCGGGGCTCTCCCGTGCTTCCATAGAAAATCTTCAGGATATTGCCAATATTACCGGAATACCCAAGGAGGATAAAGCCGATGGGGCTTTTAGAAGTAGATGAAAGTAAATGCAAGCAGAACGGGGCTTGTGTAAAAAACTGTATAACCGCCATTATACGAATTCCTAAAGGTGGCGGCTATCCGTATGTTTCGCCGAATCTTGAAAGTATATGCCGGGTTTGCGGGCGTTGCATGGCTGCGTGTCCCAACGGGGCTTTAACCAATAAGCTTGTAAAGAAGTCAGGCCGGGGTATGACCATAACCTATAATTATGGGCGATATCTGACTACGCGCCTCAAACCTTAACATTTAAACCGTAGGATAATATCTGCTCTTTTATATGTTCAATTTTTTCATCTGCAAAAGGTTCTGCGTTCTCAAGTTTATATTTCATGCCTAAAGATTCATACTTCTTTATGCCAAGCTTATGATAAAGCATTAGGTTTATCTCCGGTCCGCCCAATTCAAGGGCAAACTCCGCCAATGCTCTTATATCTTCATCAGAATCATTGCAGCCTGGTATAAGAACCGCTCTTAAGATAACAGGAATATTTTGGGAAAGAATCCGCTTGGCATTTTCGAAAATCAGTTTATTGCTTACCCCGGTATATTGCTGATGTTTTTTGGGATTTGTTTGCTTGACATCAAAAAGCACCAAATCGACATATTCCAAAACGGGCTCCAGGATATCCCATTTTACGAATCCACAGGTATCAAGAGTTGTATGAAATCCAAGTTTCTTGCATTCCCTCAGCAACGCAAGTAGAAACTCAGGTTGAGCCGTTGCCTCCCCACCTGAAAAAGTCACACCGCCATCCGAATTTTTATAAAAAAGGGCATCCCTTTTTACTATATCAATCACCTCTTCCACACTCATAAGTTTTCCGGAAACCTGTCTTGCTTCAGCAGGGCATATATCAACACAAAAGCCGCATCCCACGCAAAGATCCCTATCAACCTCCAGATCCCCTTCCGGCAAAACCCGAATTGCTTTATTAGGGCAAATATCGACGCATTTATGGCATCGTGAACACAGATGTTTTAAATACAGAAGCTGAGGAACCTGTTTCTGGGATTCCGGATTTGAACACCAGACACAGGTTAAAGGGCAGCCTTTTAAGAACACCGTAGATCTGATTCCTGGGCCATCATGGATAGAGTACCTCTGAATATCAAAAACATAGCCATTAATTTGGTCCAAATCTTTTCTCCTTATCTTATCCCCCTCACCCTGCCCTCTCCCACAAGTTGTTCCGGGAGAGGGAATGTATGGGGGCTTCCTGAGGACGCCCCCCTTTGCAGATGGAGTTTCACTTATGCAAAACACTGCTCGGTTCTGGCGATAATCTCTTCCTGAAGTTTTTTATCAAGCTGAACAAAAAAGGCGCTGAATCCTGCTACTCTGACCACTAAGTTCCTGTACTGATCCGGGTTGAGTTGAGCTTCTCTTAACAGCTTGGAGCTTACAATATTAAACTGTATGTGGTATCCGCCCAAATCCATAAAAGTCTTTACCAGAGACAAAAGCTTTTTCTGATCATCTTCGGTTGACACCGCAGTCGGATGAAATTTCATGTTGAAGATATTACCGCTGTATTTTGTGTTGTCCATTGCTTTGGAAGCGGAATGTATAAGAGCGGTAGGCCCTTTTCGGTCGGTTCCTGGAGTTGCCGAAATAGAACCATCGGTTAAGGCATTTCCCGCCGCCCGTCCGTTCGGCTGGGCTCCAACATGCATACCGAACCAGCTGTGTCCTGCTACCACCACTCCCCAGGGCCTTCCGTCATCCTTGCCCAGGAAACTTTTATGCATACTCTCTTCATCATAGAATTCATCATAACTTTTTCTCACTATCTGATCAACATAATCATCTTCGTTGCCGTACTTGGGCGCTGCTAAAAGAAGACGCTGAGTCTCTTCATGCCCAACGAAGTTATCTTTCAATGCCTTATAGAGTTCTGATATAGTAATTTTTTTATCATCAAAAACTACTTTTTTAACGGCGGCCAAAGAATTGGAAACATCCACTGCTCCAGCGAGACAATCCGCATCACCACCGTATTTTGCTCCGCCGTCAAGAACATGCTTGCCTGTTTTTAAACAATCGTCTACCAGAGCAGACGAATAAGGTGTCGGAAAATATACGGCATGCACATTTTCAGATACACGGCTTACGGTTCTGAGTAACTTTGTAAAATGGCGAAACTGCTTACTCAAAGCAGATTCCAGATCTTCATATGTTTTAAAGCTATCGATATCACCGGTTTGCAGGCCCAGTTGTTTTCCCGACTTCGGGTCTTTGCCGTTATTGAGAGTAAGTTGCAAGATCTTGGCATAATTTAATAAGCCACCCCAAACATTATCCATACTGTGAGCCACTGCACTCTGACTGCAACCAATTATTGTAAATGCATTAGCCTCGGCCTCAGTACAATTCCATCTGTCAAGGTTACGTTTAACTGCGGTATGAGAATTAATAAATGCGGGTTTTCCAAGACCCATTTTAATTGTATCGGCACACTTGAGAAGAAACTTTTCTGACATCTTATTATGCCATGCACAAACAGTGCTAGGCTGAACCATCCGCACCCTTTTTTCTGCTTCCAGCCACAAAAAATCAAGTTCATTAGTGGCATCTTCTCCATATTCGTTAAGTCCGCCAATCAGAAAAGTTTGAGCTGTATGCTGCTGGGCGCCTGTAGCGTAAACCTCTGTTGAATACTGAATCCCGATCTCTGAAAATTTAATGCAAAGCAATTCAAAAAGCTCGATTACTTCTTCATCCGTAATTCTGCCGGATTCAATGTCATTTTTATAAAACTGATATGTATATTTTGTAAAACGACCGGGGGCAATCGCACCCTGAGCCTGTTCTATCCAGGCGGCAGCATGAACAAACCAGAAGGATTGCACCGCCTCATACAAGGTTCTGGCCGGATTCTCAGGAACCCAACGGCAGGTATTGGCAATTTTTTCAAGATATGATTTTTTTTCTGCATTCTTTTCGTTCTTTGCCATTTCTTCTGCTAAGGAGGCGTAACGTTTTGCCCAGGCAATCACTGCTTTTAAAGTTATAATAACTGCAATATAGAAATCTCTTTTTTTAAAATCTTCATGATATGTAACATCCAACCGGGACAATCCTTCTTCGGCCTCTTTTATAACTCCGGACAAGCCTATATTCATAACCTTTCCGTAATCCAAATTAATAAGCCCTAAACAAACCCCCACGATGTCAATCCAAACTCCGTGATTTATATACTCCTGCCGATCCAGACCGGTTAATTCGTGAAAGATTTTGTTTACTATATCTACCTGTTTCTTGCCCCTGAAATAAACATCTACCTGTTTAAGCAATTCTTTTTCTTTAGGATCTACATCCATATCCCCGAAACTGCTGAAAAGTTTATTGGCGGCTTCGTTATAATCAGGAAACGGGTTAACTCCACGTGGGTACTTTGCCAAGCTTCCCACTATCGGGTTATCATCAATGTAAAGCGTCATATTCCTGAGATACTTGTCCAGCACCTTTGCCCTGGTAATAACAATCGGTTCCCCTCCTGCTTCCAGATATACATCATATAAAGCCTTTGCTCTTTCTACGGAGGTTTTTATTCCAGTATTGATAAAATCCTCCTTAAGCCTTTCAACACGCTCGGTTAAAACCGGTTTTTCAGCTATTTGATAGCTTTCGATTTCATCAACTTTTCTCAAAGCGCTTGTTTTCATATCTTGTTCCTCCTTTTAGTTTGATGCTTCATATAAAATTTGATATTTTAAAAATTATAATTCCGATGCGTTTATTAAATTTTATAAAAAACAATATATGCTTATATTTTCTTTCTTTTAATCATATAATTACTCAATATTTCAATATTAACAAGGCCAAGATATGTCCTCTAACAATCTTCATTAATATAAATAAGTTGAATAGCTTATCAACATGATTCTTTCATATCGTTGCGATATGTATTTCATAAAAACACCGCTCTAGAAATATATCTTTATAAAAGCTATTAATGTACTGCCTTATTTAAACTACATTATAACAGCTCGATTAAAAGGAAAAGGGTTATTTGTTAATATGTTTTAGAGTCGCTATGAATTCGTAATATAACAAGAATATAATTTCTGATGATGTTTCTGTCAATTCTGGAAATTGGACTTGATAGCCTATTTAAACAGTTTGAAAGCTATTCTCATCCCTTAGCCGTTGACAAACCATTAACCGTTGATTAACTAACGTTAATATAAAAAGGAAGTAACCGACATATAAGCGATAGCTTGTCGAAACCCTAACCTTCTTCCACCTTTATCATTATCGTTTTCTTCGGCATTAAGCAACCCTTTTGAGGATCATATTAACTACTAAGTGTTGTCAGGGCAATACATGAAACAACAAAAAGGCTGCTTAATGCCGAAGAAAAAATATCTTAGAACATAATCATTGAAGAACCGGCTGCTTTATGACTAAATAAATTTTGAACTTTGTATTTCATTAATCATCATAAGCTAAATGCAGGGGCGGGTTCAACACCCACCCCTGAGAGTTTACAAATCTATCTTACTTGATGAAATCGTAAAAAGTCAAAAAACGACTTTTTACTCAGATGGAAAGGGCTTCCCCTCTCCCGCCACTTGAAGTAAATTCAAGTGGTTCCACCCTCACCCCAGGCCGGGGCTTACCCGCCCTCGGCCTGTTGATGGACTTCTTACGAGTCTATCTTACTTAGACAACAGTAAGAAGTTATTTACTGTAAAAAACTTGTGGTTCAGTTTTGAAGCAGGCAAAAATATAAATGATTGCGGATCTGCTGAGTTGTTTGTAGATGTAGCATGCCAAACTTTTTCATCAATATAGAGTGAAGTATCACGATCTCCCGTATTGTTTCTGCCGGTTTTTGGGTCCTCGCTATAGTGTACTATCATAGTGGCCCACGTTCTGAAATCTCCGGATCTTTCATATACCTCCTTATACCAGATGGTATAACTTTCCTGATCAACATAGTTTATATGCAATCCCCAGTTATAATAAGGATCTTTGGGATACTGCTCTATAACCCATACCTTTCTTGGAACATATGTAATATTTTGGGGCGCCCATGATGCGCCCTTCCAATTGGAGTTTTCAAAGCCCATTTGGACGCTTGGACCGGTAAAGGGAAATACCCTTGGCATTCTTCCATCCGGGAGTGAATTGGCCGGAAGCATATCGGGGCTTGAAAATGAAGCAAGAATAGTCTTCTCTCCCAAATACTTCCATTTCATAGATGGTGTTTTTCCGCCCCACATATAATTTGCATCCATCCATGAATCAGAACCCATATATGGATCAGATCTTGATGCTGAGGTAGTTTGACGTATCCTTCGAATGGCAGGAACATAGGCAAAATTACTATTTTCCTTATTATCCATATAGATATAGCCCATTGTATTGGTTCCTCTAACAGTCATCGGTTCTTTTATATTCTGAAACTCGTAGGTGAGAATCTTATTGGGATTATCTCCAATTTCCTGACCCTGCGGACGGCCATTCATGTAAAGGCGCTGATCATAGCCTGCAGCATAACGTTCCTCTCCTCTTTTATCCATCCACCTGACACGGATATTATCTCTTGAAGCCATAAAACGATATCTCTGAAAATCAAAATTATATATTATCTTATCCGCAACCTTGGGATCTTTGAGATCAATATTGGGAAAAGGCATACCGTAAATATTATCCGGGTATTTCCCGGTACTTTTATCAATTAAATCACCATTTGCATTTACGTCGAATTTTCCTTTATTTTTTGCGCTTGCCGCAAGAAACATGTCATCATGCTTATATGAAAAGTTTATTTTCCCCGGTGTAATAACATAATCGCCTCTTTCAACTGCACGGTACATAGCCGGAACAAAAAAGTCTTTGTATTGAGCGCAGTTTTTCTTATCGATAGCATTTGGTAATTCCGCAGCTTGCAGAGAACTGCTAAAACCAAGAAGAATTGTAAGCATGCAAAGCATAGCTAACCCTATGCATTTAAAGATACTCTTTATAATTTTCACTTTTTCCTCCTTTATCGTTTCGCGTCTTGCCCGACAGCCCTTTTAAGAACTGTCGAAACAATCCATCGGTATCTAACAATAACAACGGCTACCACTCATATCCCAGTCTTAAGGTTACCTCACTGGCAACCTTTATACCGTCAGCAAAACCGTAACTGGCATTGGCATCTCCAAGAAATGCCTGCATCCTAAGATCAGTGTACATATTGGGAGTGACAGCCCATTTTATTCCAGGTTTCAGCATCCACGTCGTACCATCACCGTGCTTTCCGGGACTGCATGCCAACAGAATTGATGGAGTAACCTTGGAGCCAAACCAAGCGGTACTCGTTTGAAAACTGAATGCATCCGCCTCTCTTATGTTTCTGCGATCTTTTTTAACTGCTCCGATCCTGCCTGTAACACGCCCCGTTTTGTCTATCTGCGGATCATCAAGGACATTGTCCCACTCGTTGATTACCTTATGCAACCATTCAAATGTGACTTTTGTCAGGTCTTTCGAGAGCCATCTTAAACGCAAATCCTTATCAACCGCAAGCGTGGTTTTTGTTACTGGCTTAAGAAGAAACGCTGTAGCTTCAAAGGTGGCAGGATTGACTCTAGGGTTAGCGAGCGATATTGGGTAGGCTGTATAACGGGAAATCTCTCCTCTGATAATTGCTTCAAAAGAACCTACCAGAAATTGATAGCTGAAAAAACCGCCATAGACATGCTGTTTATTATGTGTTACTTCAGCCTGGTTTGTTCTCAAATAAAGTTTCAGGCCATTAGGATCACTTACAACATCCCTGAAATAAAGCACAGAAACGTTTAACCTTTCTCCAATTGCTGCCGATACTTTTGCGCCATATTCGTTTTCGTTGGTGGGCACTCTCTCCCTAACGCTAAAGCCCTTAAGATCGGCAAACGGTGTGATGCTGACAAAAGGAGCTTGAAATCCGGCTTTCGGGTTTCGTGCAACTCCGTCCAGAGGCCCATTCTGAGTGGGCCGGATATCCGGAACCCATAGTAAATCGAAATTAAGACCGAAACCTGACATGCTGGGTATGCTGTAATTTATTCTGCCCATCCAGAGTGGAGTTTTTACGTCATCAGGGTTCTGGAAAAAAAGATTGTAAGACATATCGGGCGGGTTAATAACATCGTTAAGAGTTTCAAGCAAACCCTCGCCCCATGAAACAATCTGTCTTCCCGGCCTGAAAAAACCATCGCCTAAATCTCCTTTATAAGCTAAATCAATAAAAGCTTCTCTTAGATCATTCTCAAATCTGATATCCCTTAACCCATAATCAAATCTGGATAACCCAATGTTATCCCTTATGTTAAATGCATGTGCGCGAAGATCAAAAATCGAATCATATGCGCCACGATAGGTCAAATGGATTTTTTCCACGCTAAAGGAACCCCATTGTATATCTGGGTAAACGTCAACATCGAATTTTAAAGTGTTTCTCTGTTGGACTCCATAAGCTTCATCGAAAAAACCATACTGCATGCCGTTTATATCCCTTATAACCAGGTTGG
This sequence comes from Desulfonema limicola, assembly GCA_020723255.1. Taxonomy (GTDB): domain Bacteria; phylum Desulfobacterota; class Desulfobacteria; order Desulfobacterales; family RPRI01; genus RPRI01. Next base: position 21,295 of record DYJH01000033.1, read on the forward strand.
ACTCAAACAAACCATGAAAACTGGTAGTCATTTCCGCATCAGCATTTGAAGAAAAAAAACCAAACATTACCAGTATGGCAAATACAAAATAGCCTACTCCCCCCCATTTCTTCATACTCATATTTTTCCTCCTAAGATTTAAGTTATTAAAAAAAACAACCTCCCCTTTGTTCTTTATTATTCACCTCCTTCCTCATATTCTTTCCCCAAAGCATATGTCTTTATCATATTTTTACTTCTTTTATTTTTACTTCTTTTAAATTGACGCTTTATCCAAAACTTGATACTTTTATAAAAACCGCTATTAAAATTTTTGCTGTAATATTATTTAATATTACTTTTTATCAAGGCCAAGAAATGTCCTCTAATAATTTTCAATTTTACAAAACACTAGGACAGATTATCAGAGACTATCGGCAATGGCGAAAGCTCAGTCAGGATAAATTTGCCGAGTCGATAAAAGTCAGTGTTAGGCAATTGCGAAGGTGGGAAGCAGAACTCTCGCACGCTTCTATAGAAAACCTTCAAGACATTGCCAACATTACCGGAATACCTATGGAGGTATGCATCGCTCTTAACGCAGATAATCCGCTTTGGTATTCGCTGCAAAAAAAACGGTTTGCTTATACATTAATTGAGGCGGAACTAATAAGAGTTAATGACTTGCTGAAAAGCTATACTCACCCCGGTCGTAATATTCCGGCAAAGAATGACAAAATTATAACCGACAAGCATATCGATATGATTCTTTCATATCATCATGATGTCTACAGCGCAAAAAAATCCTTGGATAAAAATGTATTGACTAAAGCTATAAAGATGCTGCCCGATTTAAACCGCATTACATTTGACAATTGGGGGCTTATGGTAGGTTATGTAGTCTGTCTGCCCATGAGAATGGATGTATATCGGGAACTTAAAAAACAAAAGGTTCTCGAAGATTATCTTACAACAGATAAAATCAGTGACATCTCAACACTGAATAAGGGGGTTTTTTTTCATTATTCTATATTTGCGGAGAGTTTAAGTGTGGCATATCCGATGATTGTAAACAATCTGAAATATTTTTCTGAAATAAAGCAAAAAGAAGGATATCTCGCAGCCTTTCAGACTGCCATTTTAAAAGGAAAAGAGTTTTTCAGTGATATGGGCATGAGAGTAGCGTGGAATGCCCATAAATACGGAGATATAATTTCTAATGATCTTCCGTCAATTATGGAAATTGAATTAGATAATCTGATTAAACGGTTTGATAGCTATGCTCCTCCCTTAGCAGTTGATACTCCCTTAAACGTTGACAACGTGAAACAGAATAAAATTGATGTACAAATTAGGACGGATAAATCAGAAACGATATTCTGTCCTAACTCTGAATGTGAGATGAATGTTAAAGCGCAGAAAAGCAATATTATATGTAACGGAACATACCGCACAAAAGAAGGCATCATACGACACAGGTTTATATGTAAAAAATGTGGCATATCTTTCAGCAGCAAAGCTGGAAGCATTTTTTACGGCCTCAGGTCTCCGGAAGAAAAAATTTTGACCACCCTCAATCTTCTGGTTAAGGGGATGTCTCTTACAGGTGTGGCAAATGTTATGAAAGTAAAGTTTGATACAATTCGGCGCTGGCTAACAATTGCTGCCGGACAGAGAGGAAAAATTGACGCTATGCTTATTGAAAAGCTGAAGGTCTCTCAGGATGAATTAGATACTTTATGGGCTTATATCAGCGAAAATTCTCTTCGCCAAAGAGCGAGTCATTGGAAAAGAAGTTATAAAAATAGCAATTAAGATAAGGAGGATAAAGCCGATGGGGCTTTTAAAAATTGATGGAAGTAAATGCAAACAGGATGGGCTTTGCGCAAAAGACTGCATGACAGCCATTATACGAATTCCTGAGGGAGGAGGCTATCCGTATATAGATCCGGATTTCGAAAGCATGTGCCGGGTTTGCGGGCATTGTGTAGCTGTATGTCCCCATGGGGCTTTATCCCATGAGCTTGTGCCGCTTGAAAAATCCCCTGCCATAAAGGATGAACTGAAAATTAATCGGGAGCAGGCCGTACAGTTTTTGAGGACTCGCCGTTCTATTCGCTTCTACCACGACAAACCTGTTGAGAAAGAAAAGATCCAAATGCTTATTGAAACCGCCCGTTATGCACCCACAGCCAGCAACAGTCAGATGGTAGAATGGCTGGTTTTGACTGATAAGTCGAAGATCCGTAAAATATCCGGCAAGACAGTAGAATGGCTGCAACAGTTGCTAAAAGACGATCCGACTATTGCCAAAGCAAGCCCATATCTACATCAGGTTGTGGCAGCATGGGATGGCGGCTATGATCCGGTACTCAGAAAAGCACCGGCAGTAGTAGTAGCGTCAGCGCCGAAAGAAGCAATGGGAGGCGCAACGGATATAATATTGGCCCTTTCATATCTTGAACTGCTGGCTCCGGTGATGGGACTTGGAACATGCTGGGCCGGATTGTTAAACGGAGCTCTCCTTGCTTTGCCGTCTTTAAAAGAATATATAGGCTTGCCGGAAAATCATCCGCATCATTTTCCTTTGATGTTAGGATACCCCAAGGCAAAATATCACAGACTTCCGGAACGGAAAGAACCCAAGATAAATTATCTATAAAGAATTTTACCCCAAACCGTCATGCCGGATTTGATCCGGTGTCCAGGATAAAATGAAATCGCTGAATACCGGCATTTGCCGGTATGACGAAAAGCGGTGTTTTTGAGGAAGCACATTGAGAAAGATATTAATTGCGGGCGCAACCGGCAATACAGGCAGTGAGATAGTAAATCAGCTTTTAGAAAAAGGCATAAAGTTTAAGGCGATATCCAGAAACAGAAATAAATTCCGTACGATAACTGGAGTAAATTGGGTGGAAGGCGATTTTGCTGATGAATACTCGCTTGTTTCAGCCTTAAAAAATGTGGAGCGTATTTATGTTGCTATGCCGGCCCATCCGGATAACGAAGTTTGGATAAATAAAGTTATTTCTGCTTCAAAGAAAGCAGGTGTTTTGCATATTGTCAAATTGTCCGGAATAGGTGTCAGCCCTGATGCAGGTTCGGAAATAATACGGGTCCATGCAAAAACCGATGATATGATAATTCATTCAGGACTAGTATATACTTTATTAAGATCCAATTCATTTTATCAGAATATATTTGCATCAATACCGGCAATTAAAAACCAATGCTCTATTTATTCTCCGTTGTCGGATTCAAGGCTGAGTTTAATTGATATAAGAGATGTGGCCGCAGTAGCGGTAAAAGCACTTACCGAAAATGGGCATGACAATAAAATCTATAATCTGACAGGCCCTGAAGCGCTGAGTTATTTTGATATCGCAAAAAAAATCGGATCTGTTACGGGCAAAGATATTACCTGCTGCCCGATCAGTAAAGACCAGGCAGAATCGGCAATGTTAAAAGCCGGCGTTTCCGAATGGAGAGCCGATAAATTATCAGAAATTCTGGCATGGTTTGCCGAAGGAGGTTATGAGACAATAACTTCTGATGTTGAATCCGCGCTTGGCAGATTACCCTATAGCTTCGATGAGTTTCTTAATGAGCAAAAAGAAAGATTTCAATAGCTCCTTCTTTTGAATGGGCGTTTCTGTTGTCGTTTGCTGCCCGGATCGGCCGGATTGACCTTGATGTTGTTACCATCTATACGTTTTCCGTTTAGGGCCTTGATTGCTTGATCCGCCTCTGAGTTGCTTGGCATTTCAATAAAACCGAATCCTTTTGGTCTGCCGCTAAGTCTGTCCTTTATTACCTTGACGTTCTCGACCTCTCCAAACTCCACAAATAAAGCTTTTAAGGTCTCTTCTGTAGTTGCAAGAGATAAGTTCCCAATATAAATGTTCATTTAATTATCCTTTCTCGATGAATTCAATGAAAAGGGTTTATGTCAGATAAGACAACACGCAAATGTGAATTATCAAAGCACTCCGCTCTACGCAGCAGAGAATGCACCACCTCTTATGGTACAAAGTTCATACTTTGTATGCAGATTAAACCCTGAAAAATAAAGGGCATCTCAAGACTTTGGTTGAAATGCCCTTAAATAGAAAAAATTATCTCACAGTAACGTTGACAGCGGAGGGACCTTTTTTTCCTTGCTCGACTTCAAAAGAGACCTTATCGCCTTCTCTAAGGCTTTTAAAACCGGTTGCATTGATTGCTGAATGGTGAACAAACACATCAGATCCGTTTTCCTGCTCAATAAAACCAAACCCCTTTTTATCGTTAAACCACTTAACAGTTCCGTTTGCCATGACATCATCCTCCTTTATTCATAATATTATCAAAAAAAATTTTCAAAATTTTAAACTGGAGGATGTAACACATAGAAATGACGTGTTCCTTCAGAAAAAAATCGTCCGCTCTACAAGCGGAACCTTATTGAATGTTTGCATATTAGCACCCTTTTTTTCAAAAAGCAAGATATATCTTAGTCTTTTATTCACACACTCCTTGATATAACTCCATTGCCGGAGTTTATGATCTTTTATAACTCCGGGGTCAAATTTACTGTTAAGGGTTCGGATGTTGTTCCCCATACCCGGAGATATTACAGGAATCCACAACATCTATAAAAGATCTTGATTACCGCATATAACAGCCAGCAAATACGGGAACAAAGCAGGATGAATAGAACTTTCCGATAAGGCTGTCTCTATCCCTTTTCTGGCAATCTCGGCAAAATCTGTTCTTCCTGTAATTTTTGACAACCGCAAAAGATTTTGGATTGCGACCGAACTATGCGCCGGAATTACGCTGTCAGAATCATCTTTTGCGCGTATAATAAGATGCCTGTCATGCTCAGGACTTGTTATATAAAAACCGGCATATTCTTCATCATAAAACAGCCTCAAATATTCTTCAGAAAACAAAACAGCAGTTTCAAG
>DYJH01000034.1:0-12648 GCA_020723255.1 Desulfonema limicola
CAGATATGCGCCCGCCATTAAACCGTTATGACCGGCTCCCGCTATAACTACATCATATTTTTCCGCCATTATAAAAACTCCTTTTATTTGTGATGTTTATATTTAATATTTATAAAATATACAATTTTAATAGGTGCTTCTAACATTTATCTGAACGCATGTAAATCATAAAATTATGTTGTGCGCAAACCCGCCGCTTGCTAACATGATCGTCCTTCTATCACGACCATCCGGACTCCCGATCCCGGTCGTCAAGTGGCGGCCAGTGGCGGCCGGTGCTCAAACGGCACAGACTTTTCCAGAGCGCGGCAAAGCTGCAAAACGGTGTCCTCGCGGCCCGGCTTCCCGATGATCTGCAATCCCACGGGAAGGCCATCGAGCAGGCCGCAGGGATAGGATGCCGCCGGAAGTTCGGCAAGGTTAGCTATGGCGGTGAAATAGGTGCCGCAACAAAACTCCGGGTAGGGATCGGCAAGGCCGGGGGGAAGCAACGGCGCAACGACCGGCATGGTCGGGGACAAAATGGCGTCATAACGACTAAAGAGCGATTGAAACTTCCGTTTCAGGGCTGCTGTCCAGCGTTTGGCATTCTCGTAATCTTCACGAGTAGCCGGAGGCGCGGACATCGCCAGTTGGGAATATTCCATCAGGCGTTCGAAATTCCCCTTCCGCTTACACATCGCAGAAAAGCTTTCCGTGCCGGTGTAAGGAGCGGGAACGTCGCCCCAGGCGCTTTCTCCGCGAATCGCCTTGCCGAGCCACTCCCATGTGTTGTCGAACCGCAGGCCAGGCTCCTCAACCGCTACACCGCAGTCTTCAAGCATTGCTACTGCGTTACGCACCACAGCTTCCAATCCTCTCTGAACAGAGATATGGCCAAAATCAGGTGTCCAGGCGACGCGCATGCCTTCCACACTGTTATCTACGGAAGCGATAAAGTCGCAAGCGGGCGGAGAGGGTCGGCAATCCTTTTCATCGGGGCCGGACATAACCTGCATCGCGACGGCAATATCGCGCACATCTCTGGCAATCGGCCCCAGACTGCCGATGCGGGCATAGCTGAAGCTGCCTGTGTCGGGAATGCGCCCCGGGGTCGGGAAAAGTCCGATCACGCCGCACAGGGCTGAAGGAATACGGATCGACCCACCCCCATCCGAGCCGACGCCCAATGGCGTTATACCGGCTGCGATACTGGCCGCCGCTCCGCCGCTTGAGGCGCCGGGGGAACGGCGCAAATCCCACGGATTGACTGTTTCAGGATGCAATTTGTTCGCCACGCGGCTCCAGATATAAAACTCCGGAACGTTGGTCATCCCGATGATAATGGCCCCCGATGCGCGCAGACGACCGGCGCAGGCGCTATCCTTTGCAGGAATAAAATCCTTGAACAACAACGACCCGGCTGTGGCGCGGACTCCTTCCACCCATGCCTCATCCTTCAACGAGATGGGCACGCCATGCAGAAGGCCCAGCGCCTCTTTGCGCATGGCCAGCTTCTCTGCGTTGCGGGCAGCGGCCATCGCCTGATCGCCGCAGACGGTTATGAATGCGTGGATCTGCGGATCGAGACTTTCAATCCGTTCCAGCGCCAAGCGGGTAATCTCGACCGGAGAGACTTCCTTCCGGCCGATCAGCTCCCGAAGTTGCCAAGCTGGCATCCAGATCAGATCTTGACCTTCTGACACTGCAGACCTGTGTTTAAATTTTACCATTTACTCCCTTCAGCATAAAAGGGCGCTCCCTCCAGCATAAAAAGGCAATACTACATTTATCAAGTCTCAAAGTGATTGCCCCGGTTTAAAGCGATTTTCAATATCATCCACAACTATCTTGGCGGTTAAAGCGCAGCCCGGGCTTCCGCCTGCCCATCCCCCTTTTTTGGCTACGCCGTCTCCGACATTGTAAAGATTTTCAATCGGAGTCTTCTGCGGTATATCGTTATATCCCACTATTGGCGCATTGGCCAGGGTAGGCCATTCTCCCCAATAACAACCCACATGCAGCACTTCCCCGTATTTATTGTATCCTGGCAAATGATCTTTTAGATCCTGAATATGCATGTTTACTTCATTTTTTAAATTCCAGGGTGCTATCTGGCTGACAGGACTCGAAATGGAATAATGAATATATTTTCCTTTAGGAGCCAGTTCAGGGCACACATGAGAAACACACACAAATGATACCAGCCTTCGCGTCTTATATGTATATAAAATAGGGACATCAAACAAAGGCCTGTCGCTGATGCTTGTCACCCAGATTTGTAGTGAAGGAACCATATTTCTCAGTTCCCTTAAATATCCCCTCTCAAAATATTCTTTTCCTGCAAGTGCAACAGTTTTCTTTGGGCCTGCATTGCTGACTATATTGTTTGCCAAAATAGTTGTTTCCCCTTTTTTCCCTTCAACTACGACTCCTTCTGCAATTTCGTTTTTGACCAGTATCTTTTTTGCCCTGCATTGGGTAATAACCTTGCCGCCTTTTGCTTCTATGGCCTTTTTAAGCGCTTTCATCAGGGCAATGCTTCCTTCAGGAGCGAAACCGACACGCTGAAAATCCTTTAAACTCCCGGAAAAAGATTGAAAATATTCTTTTGCAGAAACCTCATGAGCACGTGTACTGAGAATCCGGTCGCTCATATTGTTATAGTACTCTGCGAGATTCTCATTCCTGGTATATTGATAAATAAAGTCCTGCAAAGACATTTCGTTTGACGGTGGGCTCCAGGTACGAGCTTTGTTAATTCCACGTTTTAAAATTGCTATTTCTTTTTCATCACTGCAAAGCCTTGACAATATGGCATCCGGCTGATCACTTTCAGGCGTATCAATTATTTCATTACCCACCAGATATTTTGGCGGAGTCGTCATGGGAGTCACATCAAACTCAGCGCCGACTTCATCAAAAATCGACTTAAAAGACCCGACCATAGGCACACCAAGCACACCGGTGGGAATTTTATAACCTTTATATTTTAACGTAGCGCATCTTCCGCCAACTATCGGTAATTTTTCTACTACTATCGTTTCATAGCCCTTGTTTGCCAGCAGAGCCGCCGAACACAGCCCGCCTATGCCTGAGCCCAGAACCGCAACATCACATTTTTCCTGCTTTTTTTTCATATGCTTCTCCTCTTATTGATACCCGTATTGAACTTATCAATATTTTTTCCTGATGTTAACTGTTTGTCATACTCAAGGAATCAGTGGGGCAAAACTCGATGCATACCAGGCATTCATCACATTTTTCATAATCTATTTCGAGATAACCCCAGGCATGTAAAGCATCTTGAGGGCAAAAAGTTTGACACCATCCACAACCAACACATGTTTCTTCATTAACGGTTAACATTATTACACCTCCTTAATTTCATCAAGTCTCAAAACAATTGTCCCGGTTTAAAGCGGTTTTCAATATCTTCTACAACTATTCTGGCGGTTAAAGCGCAACCCGGGCTTCCACACGAGAAACCACCTTCTTTTGCCACGCCATCTCCTACGTTGTATAGATTTTCTACAGGAGTCTTTTGTGGTATGTTATTAAAACCTGCTATCGGCGTATTGGAATATGTAGGCAATTCTCCCCAATAACAACCTACATGCAGGATTTCTCCGTATTTATTAAAATCGGGTAAATTATCTTTTAAATCCTGGATATGCAGGTTTACTTCATTTTTTAAATTCCACGGGCCTGTTTGGGTGGCTGGACCGGAAATGGAATAGTGAACATATTTTCCTTCAGGGGCTAAGCCGGTGCTTATAAGAGAAGCAGACAAGAATGTTAATAATCTTCTTGTCTTGAGGGTAAACAAAAAAGGAACATCAAAAAGAGGTCTATCACTTATCGTTGTTACCCACATTTGAAGAGATGGCATCATGTTTCTAACTTGTTTCAGATAACCCCTATCAAAATGTTCTTTTCCTGCAAGAGCAACGGTTTTCTTTGGGCCTGTATTGCTGATTACCGCAGTTGCCAAAATAGTCGTTTCTCCATTTTTTCCTTCAACTACTACTCCTTCTGCAATTCCGTTTCTGACTAATATTTTTTTTGCTCTGCATTGGGTTAAGACCCGGCCTTGTTTGGCTTCAATAGCTTTTTTAAGAGCTTTCATCAGACTTATGCTCCCCTGATTGGCAAAGCCGATAGGTTGAAAGTCTTTTAAACTTCCCGTATGCGACAGGAAATATTCCCTTGCTGAAACTTCATGAGCGCCAACAGTGAAAAATATGTCGCACTTATTATTAAAGTACGAAATAATATTCTTGTTTCCGGTATATTGATGAAGAAAGTCCAGTAGAGTTGTTTCGTTTGAAGGGGCATTCCATGTTCCAGCCTTTTCAATCCCTCGTTTTAACATGCTTACTTCTTTTTCATCACTGCAAAAACGGGATAAAATTGAAAGTGGTTGCCCATCTGAAGGTTCATCTATTATTCTTTTATCGATAAGGTATTTGGGTGGAACAGTAATGGGGGAAACATCAAAATTTGCGCCTACATCATCAAAAATGGACCTTAAAACTCCGGACATGGGCACAGCAACCACTCCTGTGGGAATCTTGAAACCTTTATATTTCAAGGTGGAACATCTGCCTCCGATTATCGGCAATTTTTCCACAACGAGTGTCTTATAGCCTTTGTTTGCCAGCAGAGCCGCTGAACACAGGCCGCCTATCCCTGAACCCAAAACCACCGCATCATATTTTTCCTGTTTCTGTCCCATATGCCTCTCCTTTTGTCTATCAGCAACTGAGAGTCAGCAGAATGCCGGCCTCATCTACCCGATTCCAAGGGGTGTGGCCTTGCCTTGCTCAAAATAGGCCTGACAGTCATTTATAGGAACGCTATGCCCATCCGGGAAAATAAAACGGCCGTTGGTCCTGCCAAGCCCGCAATGATGTGTAGTATAACCCCCGGTAAGATGGAAGCCGAACAGCGCCCTGGCCCATAGGGCAACATGCATTTCAACTGAACCGCCCGCAGCTTTCATCCTGATATTCCATTGGATGGGGATCGTTACGTCGGTCAACGGATCTTTCCAGAACTCCAGCGGCTCTACGTTGATCTCACCGGCGCCGAAGTCAATAATCTGGTTATCCATATAGACACGGCCTGCAAAATGATTTGCTTCAGGCTCGGCAAAGCAAAATATCTTTATGGATTCGCTGAAGCACCACCCCCAGATATAACCCGTGGAGTGCCCGATAAGTGATGGGACATCATAATTTTTGCCGAAGCAGGTTCTTTCCCGGACAGCCCATCCCTCATCAAAGGTATATTTTATACCGCGGTAGGTAAAAGAGCCTTCCGCCCAACCCAGGTGTTCATTTCCGGCCAAACCTTTAGAGGCAAGATCAGCCCATGGTCCGTGATAGAGGATCGCCTCGCCGATGCCTCCCATGGTCAGATCAAGGTCAACGCCCATGTGTTCTCCTTTCAATTCCCAGTACGGCGGACGGAAGACCATCTGGCGGTTGCCCGCTGTCCAGACTATCCTGTCGGTTTCCTTCACGACTTTAAAGTTGTTGAAAGTTTTCATTGGATCCATGCGGTTGCCGACAAAGTCGTTATTCTGCATTGTGCGCTGCTCACTGGGAGCGATAATCAGATTGGTCTGAAGCAGGGCGCCATCCACGATTCCCCATTTTCTTCCCCCTACATGATAAAGCGTGCCACACACAAAGATATCGCTGCCTCCGGCTTTGCCCAAAACCATCATACCGATATGGTCCTGGAAGTGCTCAGCCAAATGATCTTTGGGCAGTTCTTCTATATGACTCATCTCTTCTACTAGCCGGACATTGCTTGTAGCCTTCCTTTGCTCTTTCATTCGTTATTCTCCTTTATTTATTTGCTTTTAAATTTTGATTTCAGATAAAAATCAATTTTTTCTCCTTATTCTGTGCATGAACAAGTTTAAGAGTTTTTTCTGGTAAATTGATTTTTCTGTCCTTGGGGAATTTTTCCGGCATAAGCTTTGGCCTCAAATAGAATGCCTCAGGATCACTGAAAACCATCGCGCTCAGGGGAACCGGAAACATCTCGCTCTCCAGGAAAACAGGATTCGGTCTGAAGTATGCCTCCGGTTTTTTAGGATCTATCTCAAATGTACGGGGGAATCTGTGGAAATCAGAGTGATTTACAGACATATGGTCATTTTTTAAGTCCCAGGCAAGATAGATTAATATGGAATATCCCCATTTCCCTTTATCTTTAAGTTCCAGACGGTTTTTTGACTCTGTAATCGCCATAAGATTATTATTGAGATCATACCGTTCTCTCCTCAATTCCCGATGTGAGTACATATCCACCCAAAGAATCAATCTGCTGTGCCCGGGCGCGAAGAAATCACTGTTTGCAGTTGCCTCCAGAACATAGCAGTGAACGCCGCCGTTTCCGGTGTAAGCCGGATAATCCTCTCCCATGATTGTTAGACTCCCGGTGTCTTTTTTTATTGCCTGTCCGTCACAATTACGGATAGTAATTTCATTACGGGTCTTCGGAAATCTCACGGTATCGTTAATATACAAGACATCGGCGCCCAAAAATTTCCACGTATAGTACCATGGGATCATTGCCGTATCCCCATAGGTAAAGTCTCTTTCAAAGTACTGATCGGAATATCTCGCCTCCCCTTCAGTAATTATCTTTTGTACATTAGAATAAAAATGCCACTTATCCGAATACTTCTCATGTGTCTTTCCGCACCTGTAAACATTTTGCAAAAACTTGGTGTATCGGTAAAGCGCTGGCGTATAATATCTGTCCAGTATCCACATATAGATCTTGTTTTCCGGCCAGTGATACAGATAATCTTCCAATGTATCAGGGGAAAGAGCAGACCAGACCTCCCTTTGGCCTGTATAATAATTCAGTCCTCCCCTGTTGTTTATCATCATGCCTCCCATCGGTCCTTCATGGGTCCACCACGGAAAATACTGGCCGACTGTCAGCATATAAGCGATTTCTGCAGCCGTGTATGGAGGCTCAAGCTTCGCCGTTACATATGTATATTTACTATGCCTCGGCGTCTTCTCCCATGGCGTCAAATCCATGTTAAATGCTTCAAGATCTTTTTTTGAAAGCTGACTCACGTCTTTCCAGGTGGCATTTCCATCAATTTCCGGAGATGGCTCTTCCATATCAGACAGAGACAGGCCGGACGCCGGTTTCGCTTTAAAAATAATCGATGGAGCAAGCCCACAGGCGATTGCTGTTCCGAAGCTTTTCTTTATGAACTTTCTTCTTGTAATTGATTGTCCACAGGCATTTTCTTTCATAGGACTAACTCCGCAAAAAAGGTTTCTTTGTGTGTTTCCTGATTAAAGAGCTAAAATACATAATTAATCTCCAGGCCGGCATTGTCCCACTTGTCAAATTGGCCATACAGGTCATTTTTCCCGCCGCGGTAATCTGAGTATAAAAGTTTGATCTCAATATTATCCGAACACTTCCATGTAATGATAAACTGGTTCTTCATTCCCTCCCATCCGTTAAGAGGACCCCCTGTATTAAAAAAAATGAAAAAAGAAGTGCACAAACGGTCCTCAAATGACCGCCAGAACTTATTGATAAGGAATACATGGCCAAGAGACCACCTGTTGACCTTAAGACTGTCACGCCACCCTGAATAATAAGTCATCATCGGCTGGTAAAAACACCATACCCTATCCGGGAAAAAAAAGTCGAATTTCATGGCGCCGCTGATCAGATCAGTATCGGACAAGCCTTTATCTTCTTTGAGTATCCCGTTAAAAGGATCCCACTTGTTAAAATCCGTGAAATACTGGTCTGTTTTATAAACTACTTCAGCCCGATAAGTAAAAGGCACTCGTTGCAGAATAGGAACCCCTTTTATAACATATCCGCCATCAACGGCTGAACCTACAAAATGCGCCCGGGTGTATTCCGGATCATAAGACGGTTGCCCGAGATTATCCCGCCGGATAAAATTTGTTGCATTGGGAGAAAAGCCGTACATATAGCCCAAACTCCATGTGGACTGCCCCAGCTTGGTATCGAATCTGGCAGCCCACTGATGATTTTCAAACGCCGTGCCGGGTTTATCGGCAGAGCCTCGGTACCGAGGATCTCTTTCCGGATCGGATCTTAAGGGCGACCACCATGGAGAACCAGGGTATGGATTCCGTGCCGGCTCATAATCAGGTATCCACAAAAACTGTATACTGCTTTCCCGGAAGGTGTATGTAATATTTGACATCCAGAGCGGTATCCTCAGTTTATTATATTGTGTAGCCCTGATTTCAAGAGAGTCCTTTCCATCTATGTTATTGATAAAGTCCATCCACCGGCCTTCCATTTTTCCCCAGACTACCTGCTGCTTGCCGATTTTAACATACAAGTTATCTAACTCGATGTCCAGATGAAGTTCTCTCATAATCTCATCGCCGGTATGAGAGATATAGGAATCCTTATTGACTTTATCAGCATAAAGACTGGAGTTTTGCCAGTCATAGACCCCATCATACTGGAATCGCAACTTATTCACTAATTCCACTTTAGATGAAAACTGATAACGTGGCTCTAATTCCCCCATCCACTGGATCTCCTGGAATCGCCAGTCCTTAGTCACAGTTCCCACCCGCCTGTCTTCATGGACATTAATTGATGTCCAATTGGACAAAAAACCGTTTATTTTAAAATGCGGAATTTCATTGAGCGGTCTTAAAGCATCACCGACCGGGTTAAAATTAGCAATCCAGCGGTCAAGTTCGTTATATGAATCCCCAAGCAATCCTGAATAACTACTCGATGCCAAAAGCAGGATTACAATAAATGACAAAGGAATAACAAGAAATTTTGGACGTGCTGATTTCATAAGAGAGTTCCATCCTGTATATAAAATAATTTTCAGAGACTGCTTTAGCGTATATACTATCTAACGAGTTGAAAGCCTGCCGCCGTCAACCGGAATTATCTGACCTGTGATAAAACGCGCATCCTCGCTTGCCATAAATACCATCACCGGGGCAAAATCGCGGTCAGGATCACCGAGTGTGCCTCCCAGCGGGAAAAGCTTAGCCAGTTCTGCATCATGTTTCTTGAGTTGTTCAGAATTCATCCGGGCACGATGCTTTTCGTACCCGGGTGTCCTTATGGCAGGCGCCATAGCATTCGCGGCGATGCCATACTTGCCCCACTCGTGGGCAATAGTCCTGGTCCAGGAAAACACAGCTCCTTTAGAGGCCGAATAATGAGCGCCATTTATAAAAGGAACCAAACCGGAGACAGACCCAAAGTTGATAATACGGCCACCGTGTTCGCGCATATATCTGAACGCCATTTGGTTCGTATAAACAACTCCGTAAACATTTATGTTGATAATCTGATCCAAATCCTCGTCGGTGATTGCCTCAGCGGGTGAATACCGAGCAATACCGGCAGCATGCGCCAGGACATCCAGACCACCTATATCACGAACTGCCAAATCAAAGGAATCTTCTACCGATCTTCGATTCGAGACATCACAATGATAGAAATTAACAGGTCCGGGTCCTTTTTGAGCAGCTTCAGCTGCTACCTGCATTCCAAGCTCATCAGCAATATCAAGGGAAGCAACGTTTGCTCCTGCCACTGTATAAGCCTTAACCACACTGGCACCGATTCCCTGTGCCCCGCCTGTGACGATAATTCGTTTACCTGCCAGTTTCATAATTTATTCCCCACTTGTTTTCATAATATTCATATGAGGGCTGCAAAGAATTGCTATAATGTATCAGGGAATGAAAATACTTTCTTGGCACATTAAAGCAACACCGGCTTTACGGTCTGCAAAATGTTCTTCATCTTCTGTTATCTTTTTTCCTTCAGGAGTTTTACACCAGGCATCCATACCCTGCCAGGTATCATTATTAAAGCAAGCAAATATTATGAAATCATATGCCCGGTCAGGCATGGCCCCCTTTTCCAGATTGAAAGTATAATCCACATAATATGCAATGTATTTTTTTAATTGCTTGCCAAGCAAATTCACAACCATGGGCGCATGAACTTTTCTATGGTATTCAACACATTCCTCGTGGCTAATATCGCTTCTTTTTGTAATGAGAAAAACGAAATTAACACCTGAGCTATCTTCTTTGGGTCGAACGATCAGATTATCTTGACACACCACCAACATAGCAGTTTTTATATCAGTATAATGCTCCATATCCTTTGATAGTTTGATTCCATCAAGATTTGTCTTACGCCATGACGATAGCCCCTTAAAGAATTCATCAGTATATGACTCAAGAACAAGCCTATCCCACGGTAATTCAGGCAGAATGTTTCCGTCTAATGAGAATGCCTCATTCACATAATACCCAATATACTTTTCCAAACCACGGTTACCAACAAGCCGTTTCCCCATTGGTGCATGAATATCTCTATGATATCTGTTAGATTCCTCGTTGCTCATACCAATGGGCTTTCGTGCGAATCCGACCGCTTTAATCATAGTTATCTCTCCCTATCAAAAGTACAATTAAAGAACACTTCTAAGTCTATGAAGGCAATTTACCCAATGCATCCAACTCATCAGCCACATCCTTTAAATCCAGATCTTCAAGCTTCGCACGCGTCGGCACTCCGGCTTTCCATCCCCTCAGACTATAGTAATCTTTTATTGTTTTTTCAAATTTATCTTTTGGCGTTACTTTATTGCCCTTTGTATCTTCTTCCTCAAAAATAGCATCCCAGTAAGTGTCATATTTGTCTTCCGTATATCCGTCTCTGACCCATATTGCTCTCACCAGATTAACGATCATCTCCCCCTTTTTCCAAACTTCTTCATGAGTCATTTCTACTCCGAGGATAGCGCTCAGATACTCAGGCCCGCCGTTAGGACTGTTTTCAACAAGTTCTTCCCAATCAACAAGAAGTTTATCCGGCCAACCGGGGGCATGATGCCCAATCACGGTTGGATACATGCCGTAATCCAACTTGGAACAAACAACCAAACTATCCGTCACGGCAGCAATATCTTCATGAGCTATAGCGGCTTTAGCCACCTCAGGACCCCAATAGTAAGGATCTTTTATTTTATCCGTGCCGAGCCATTTTATGATAACCTTATTATCTAAACCAGGGGCATACCATGGCTCGGAGTGACCACACCATCCGGGTTCCGGTTCCTGACCGAATTGGTCACCTACCGCACAATAAATAGCCCTTATGGGATCAGGCGCCGTATAACTATGCCGTTCCTGCGGATTGCCGAATTTGCCGGCCTTTGGACAAACCCGCTGATAGATATATTGCATTTGATTCCTGTTCGGCCCAAATTCCTCATTTTCCACAATGTATTTTGTTGCCAGTCCCAAACCTTGCGCAAGGATATCCCCAAAGCCCTCTCTGTATGCCATTATATTTAATAATTTTCTTAGAAATTCCTGGCTGCCGAACTTTTCCCAGGGCAAGCCGGTATTCGCCTCAGTAAAAATTCCGGCCAGGTAGCCCTGGTAGAGCCAGTCTCCACCGTATAACATATTCGTGTATTTATCATTTTTATGAAGCTTATGCAGCCCGGACAGAAGACCAACTGCCAATACTTGCAGGTTATCTATCCCCATATCATCAATCAGCATGGATGCTTCCCATGCAAGTCTGCCGATTAGTTTTCCGCCATCTGTCATCTTCTCAGGAACCGCCCAAACAAATGTGTCCGCACACTCAACAGAACCGCTTGGCAAAGAATTATCCTTGAACTCTGCTTTGTTATGACAATTTAAGGAGCATCCCGGGCAACCGCCCAATTTTATTTTTACCCTGCCTTGTTTCGCTTCATCAGCAAGTCTCGAGGACATGAACGTTGGGCTATTCCTTGGCTTTGCAATACCGACAGTGGTTTTCCCGTTTATGACTCTCGTTTCTCCGGCCTTTATGTTGTGAAATCGCCTTCTGATATCGTTTATTTCCAGTAATTTTTCAGGGTTTGCCACCTTGATCCTGCCTGTTCCACGGACAGCTATCGCCTTGAGATTTTTAGACCCCATCACTGCGCCAAACCCGCCCTTGCCGAAGGCGGAATTAACTTCAACTGAAATAATAGCACTCGCAGCCAAATTTTCTCCGGCAGGCCCGATACAAGCCACTTTGGCTTTCCTGTCATGTTTATTCCACAAAACCTCACGTGTTTGGCGTGTGGTTAGGCCCCATAATTCCCCTGCTCCTCTAATCTCTACTATTCCGTCGCATATCCACAGGTAAACATGATCTTTAGCTTTTCCTTTAACCATTAAGGTGTCGTATCCGGCATATTTCAGTTCGGGTCCGATATACCCGGCATTGGCGGTTGTATAGGATTGATAAGGATACATCACGGGACATTTTGTTGCTGCTTCACACCTTCCGCCTCCCAGCGCACCGGTACCGGTTAACGGACCAGTTGATATTATAAGCATGTTTTCCGGATCAAATGCCCCAACCTTGGGCGGTATTTCATCCCAGTAGAGCCTGGCTGCAAGACCTCTTCCCCCCAGGTACTTTGGCAAATACTGCTCACTTGGCGTTTCGATTATCTCCCCGATAGTTAAGTCAACTTTAAGGATCTTGCCGGCATAACCGTATATTTCCGCCATAGATTATAACCCCCCCACCCCGTATCCGGACATAACACCACTGGGATTCGTATAATACGTCAGAGCCCCGATT
>DYJH01000034.1:12658-25985 GCA_020723255.1 Desulfonema limicola
CCCCGCCACAAAGAGCACACTTAACCGCCTTTTTCTTTATACTGTCAAACCTGATGCGCGGAGGTGTGAAGGGACATGCCTCGATGCATTTCTGGCAGCCGATGCACTTGCTTTCATTTATGATTCTGGCATTAGTTCCGGATATCTTATCAACACGGATGGCTCCTTGCGGGCAATAACGCAGACACTCCGGCTGAACACATTGGTGACACGGTTGGGCTGCAATATCGAATATGTGATGGCTATAGGCATTCAACTGTATTCTTGCAATCTCAGGCGCTGCCACGCCATCCTTGTAAAGTGTACAAGTATACATGCAGATCATGCATCCGGTGCAAAGCCTTTCGTCAACAACAAGAATCCCTTTGGACAGCGGCACCCTGACCGGCAAAGGATGAGTTCGTTTGCGCTGGTGTTTTTCATAATTAATGCTTTCCATCGCAACCTCCCTCTTATGATAGCATTTGATCAATTATGGATAACGGTTTAGTAATCGGAAATATTATTCTGACATTTTCTATACTACTCGTATTCGTTTACGAAGTATTCATTACGCTCCCAAAACCTGCATCAATATCTCCGGTAAGTTTTTGACCTCTACTTTTCCCCGGGATGCCTTTTTGAGAAAGTAATGTCCGTCGCCGCATGGCACCAGAATACTATCAAGATTCTTCTTTTCGGCTTCCTCCAGAATGCGCTCAGGATGCTGTTTACAGCAATTATGGTTATCCAGATCCACAAGCGTTAAGCCTTTTATGCTGCCCATCACCTTGCGATATCTTGGCCAATCGAGATTGCCCATGTAAGGGAAATATCTGTGGCATCCCTCAAAATATCCCATGACTGTTGGCGTAATCTCAAGAGTTTTTTCTTCCAGTTTGTCCATCATCACGTCATAAACCCATCGATGGCGGTCGGCATCCTCTGGAAACGTGTTTCTAACCAGAGCTGCGCATACCTGACACGCATATATCATGTTTTTTGCTCCGGCCTGCTTTCCCAGATCCCAATTATATTGCATGAAATCCCTGCATGCTGCTTTTACTTTCTGCTTTTCTTCCTCAGGGACACCTATGGATATGATGCTGTCCTCAAGTGGAGGGGCGCCACAGCATATTTCCTTTTCAGCGGAATAGGTATAGTCGATTCCGAGCAGATCCATAAGCTTCATTGTGTCGCGTAACTTTGATATGCTCATAAAAGGCACGTAACAACCGAACGTCAAAAAGTCTTCCGCTTTCTCCTTGGGTTCTGGAATGCCTATGGCTCTGAGCAATCCAGCTTTCAGCAGCCAGGCAGGAGCATGATTTCCTGTTTCCCGGACGCATTTCAACTGCTCTTCACGGCTTCTGTCAGCGGCAAGGTATGCTATTACCTGCTGAAAATCTTCAGTAAAAGATATGTTTCGCTCCTTTAATTTCATGGGTTTCTCCTTATTCGGTAAATTAGCGCTTATGCCCTAAAAGGCCCCTGTGTTCCAAATCCTGGGCAACATCCTGTAAGCCCAAATCACAAAGCGCATCCCGGGTCTGCAAACCCGTAGCCACATCCCAGTTTCTAAGGCTGTAAAATTCGTCTTTCATCCCTTCAAAGGCTTTTCTGTCAAGCACCTCGCCCTTTCGGGACAGAGGCGCCCCGTCTTTGCCCGGCACTAGACATTCAGTGTTTACATGGTCAAATTCCAGAGGTTCTTTAAAGAAGTAATCGGCCACAATGTCATCGCCTCTTCCCCGATGTCCCTCCCGGACAAGTATGGCTCGCTGCAGATTAAAAAGCCTCTCTCCGATCCTGTCAAGACCCTGTTCGACGATTTGATCGCCTGTAACCGCAGAAAGAAGCTGGCTTTCCAAGCCCGGGTCCCCCACATGATCTTCAGTGGCCGGCAGATCCATAACCGGGTACAGCAAGTCACAGAGCACAAGGCTGTCTTTTGCATACTGCCTGTCCTGTATCTTCTTCGCCGCCAATGCCTTACCCTCATAAGTGGAAAAATCGGCAGCTATCTCGCTTCCCCAGAATCTTTTGGCAATGGCGCGAAAGACCTCTGAGGAAAAATATGCCCCTTTGACTCCCTGCTTCCAGGCCAGCCACTTGGAGACCCGAATCGATATCTCGTGCAGGTGCTGGATGGGGAGTCTCGGCTCCATGGCGTAAAAAAGGGAGGTTGTAATATAAAGTCTGGGCCCGTAAAAAGTTTTGCATTTTGAAGAAAGATAGGTGCATTCTTTTGCTTTTTCTACTGATTCAGGTCCAAAATGTTCGGCAGCCTTATCCAAACCCAGCGCCAGCAGACCTCCAAAACCTTCAAGACCTGAAATTTTTTTCAGAAGGGTCTCTAAAAACTCCAGGCTTCCTATATCCGAAAGCAAAAGGCCGGTGTTGTTATCATTCAGAATCCCGGCCTCATAACATCTTTCAATCCAGTTTAATATATAATCAAACCCATGCGATTCAATTCCGTATTCATCTAACATTCTTGTTGCATGAAAACTTGCATCATCCCACTTCCCATAATATTTCATCGCCCTTGGCTGATAAAACATGGCGGAGTGGCAAAAAAACTTCCCCTTCTTTCCGTTATCAGCTTCATAGAATTTCCTGACACAGCCGGGGCAGCCATAGCAGGGACTTTTTTTCAGCTTCGGGAATATATCAGGCGCAGGGTTCATTTCGACCAAATAAGGCTTATTCATTTTGGAAGGAAATTGCCATAATCCCTGAAGATATTTTCCCATCTCCTTTATCCGTTCCGGTTGGGCGATATTAACACTTCGCTCGGAAGCATTTACTACCACAGCCTTTAATTTTTTGGAGCCCATTACAGCCCCCATGCCTGCAGAACCGCTTGCATCATTATCAGCGTGTATTGAGGCTATTGTCACCATATTCTCACCGGCCGGGCCGATGGCTACAACCTTGAATGATTTTCCCAGCTCGTTTTTCAGTATTTTTCGGGTCTCAACCGCACCCTTTCCCCATAAGGCTGAGGCTTCTCTCAATTCAACCTTGTTATCCGTAACCAGAAGATATACGGGCTTTTCCGAGATGCCCTGAACTACAAGGGCATCATAGCCTGCGAATTTCAATTCAGAGCCCCACGTTCCGCCCAGATTGCTATAGTTGTAATGATCAGGTACGGTTTTAGATGTTTTGGCGCATACTACCCACCGGGAACCACCGATCATGCGTACTCCGGCCATAGGGCCTACAGCAAATATAATCCTGTTTTGCTCATCAAAAGCACCGGTTTCAGGAAGTACTTCGTCCCAATATATCCCGGAGGCAAGGCCACGGCCTCCTATAAATTTAGAAGCATAATTTGCTGTATCATCGCGGGAGATTTTCCCTGTGGAAAGATCTACTCTGAGGATTTTCCCGGAATATCCTGGATAATCTTTCATAACGCAAGGCCTATCCTTATGGAATAGAATCGCCGATACCTCCAATCGTTAAGTCAAGATTAACCCCCATACGCTCTAATTCATCAGCCACATCCTTCAAGCCCAGCTCCTCAAGCTTAGCTCTTGAGGGAACTCCATCTCTCCACCCTCTTAGTTGATAATAAATTGAGAGGAGATTATCCAACTTTTCTCTGGGAAAGAGCACATCACCTGCTTTACTTTTTTCCTGATAAATCACATCATGAAACGCATCGACAGCGCCCTCCAAATAGCCGTCTCTGATCCATATTGCTCTCTCCAGATTTACCAGCCTCTCGTATTGCTTCATTAAATCCTCTTGCGTGACGTCTTCTCCAAACACCGCACTCCATTGCTCAGGCGTTCCGTGCACACTACCCCACGTGAGTTCTTCTTCCAGAGCTAACCCTCGCATTAAAGTCAGCTCCGAATTAAAAGAACAAACGGTGGCACAGTCACCTTCCATATGATAATAATCATGAATGATTACTGCTTTAGCAACGTCTTCCCCCCAATAAGTGTTATCCTTAATTTTGTCTGTACCGTACCATTTAATAAGCCATGCAGAATCGGCTCTTGCATTGTTCATTACCTCCAGCTCTTTTCCTCTTTTTATGCTCTGCAGAGCAAAGAGGGTGCACATGGGACTGACTGCACAATCCCCCAAGCCTTTTCCCCATACAATGGCGTGCCGGCGCATGCCGCCGAATTGGCCAGCCTTCGTGTACGTTTTTTGATATAAATATTCCATTTCCCGGCGTCTGGGACCAAACTCTTCATGCTCCATAATGTATTTTGTTGACAGGGCGGGGCCTTTGGCGATCACATTTCCGAAGCCTTCTCTATAGGCTATTTTATACGTGTATTCTCTTAAGAACTCCTGGCTTCCATATTTTGACCAGGGCAGACCGGTATTTTCTTCAGTCAGGATTCCTCTTTTGTGGGCTTCCCGCAACATATCGAGGTGCATGATAGATCCTCCTCCGGGAGCTTCAGGCCCATAGTCCACCGGGAATCCCATCCAGGCCATAGAACTGACGAGAGAAGAATCGATGCCTAAATCATCGGTGAGTATGGCAAACTCATAAAGGACTCTGCCTGCGGGGCGTCCGCCATAGTATTCCTGTTCTTGTCCGGCCCACAGCAGGGACTCCCCGCACTCAAACGAACCGCTGTGCACGGCATTATCTGCAAGCCGGACTTTAGTCTTACAGATGGTGTTGCAACCGGGACACCCTGATGGACTCATTTTTACAAGACCAAGTTCTTGTTCCCGGCCCATCTTAGTTCCCTTCGGCCACATATACTGCCA
This sequence comes from Desulfonema limicola, assembly GCA_020723255.1. Lineage (GTDB taxonomy): Bacteria > Desulfobacterota > Desulfobacteria > Desulfobacterales > RPRI01 > RPRI01. Next base: position 17,390 of record DYJH01000034.1, read on the forward strand.
GAAGAATGGCGCCGGTGGCCGATGTTTGCCTACGATTGTTTTTCCACCGACAAATCTCGTCTCACCGGGCAATATCGTAGCCACTTTTCTCATATGTTCGTTCACTTCCAGAATTCTTTTGGGATTGGCCACCTTAATGCTGCCTGTTCCTCTGATTGCGATCGCCTTGAGATTCTTGGAGCCCATGACTGCCCCAAAACCACCGTGGGCGAAAGCGGTATTGCAATCAACGGCAATGATGGATTGGATGACCAGATTTTCTCCAGCCGGTCCGATGCATGCAGCTTGTAAATTTTTACCGTGCATCTGCATTAACTTCATACGGGTTTGGCTTGTCGTCTTCCCCCAAAGCGAGGCCGCATCCCGTATTTCCGCATGCCCGTCTCTTATCCAGAGATAAACAGGTTTTTCGGCCTTACCCTGCACGATAATAGCATCATATCCGGCAAATTTTATCTCGTATCCCCAACGTCCTAACGCGATAGAAGGGTAAATAGTGCTTGTAGGATATATACAAGGAGCTTTGGCAACGCATACGCTCGGTGCGGCATAGGCTGCACCTGTAGCAGTGAGGGCTCCCGTTGCGAAGATAAGTCTGTTTTCCGGGTCAAGGGCGCCGATTTTAGGTGTTATCTCGTCCCAGTAAATCCTGGCTGCCAGGCCTCTGCCGCCGACATATTTGGGCAGATAGTCTGCGCTGGGAATCTCGGTTATTATTTTATCAGTTAAATCTACCCGAAGAATCTTGCCGGCGTAGCCATATTGTTCCGCCATAGTTAAACACTCCCTTTCGGCTGAATGTATCCGGTTTGAACGCCGTTCGGATCAGTGAAATAGGCAAGCGCCCCGTGTGAGCATGCCTTAACGCAGGCTGGATCTCCGCCGCAGAGGTCACATTTGATGGCTTTCTTTTTTTCCTTATTAAACCTGATACGCGGCGGGTCATAAGGGCATTTCTCTACGCAATTCTGACAGCCGATGCAGAACTTCTCTTCAATGATTCTTGCGCCGGTTGCGGCATCCACTTTTATGGCGCCCGTAGGACAGTAGCGCAGGCATTGCGGATCGACGCATTGCAGGCACGGTTTGGCCGAATTTTCAAAAATATAATTCGTGGATTCCGCAAGCTGTATTCTGGCCAGTTCGTGTGAACAAACCCCTTCATTGGTAAGAGAACAGGCATGCACGCAATGCATGCAGCAGGTACAGTGTTCTTCATCTACAATAATGACGCCTTTGGATAACGGCACGCGGACCGGCGGCACAAACGCCGGTTTTATAAGCCGTTTTTTGTTAACCTCTTCTGTTTCGATCTTTTTATCAGACAATCGAATTTCTCTCTTAATTTATCTTGCCGGACTTATTCAGCAACTCAAAATCGACATCAATAAAAGTTAATGTTAGTACTTACAGCCAGCCATGTTTCATTTAGTTTACGAATAAAGTAATTATCCAAACATATCCGGATTTGACAGAAACAAATATAAATCTTATATAAGTACTCAGATCCGGCAAAATTGAATATCCTTATATTTTTTGAACTTTTGATTATATCTGATAAAATTAGAGAATTTTATGTTTTTATCAAGGTCAAGATATGTCCTCTAATAATTTTAAACTTTATAGATCACTTGGGCAAATCATCAAAGACTATCGTCAATGGAAAAAAATTAGCCAGGATGAGTTTGCCGAATCGATAAAAGTCAGTGTCAGGCAATTGCGAAGATGGGAAGCAGGGTTTTCTCATACTTCTACAGAAAACCTTCAGGATATTGCCCAAGCTACCGGGATTCCAATGGAGGCATGCATCACCCTCAATGCCGGCAACCCTATTTGGTATTTCCAGCAAAAAAGGAAGGTTGCATATACATTAATTGAGGCGAACCTCATAAGGATTAATGACCTGTTAAAAAACTACAAGCAATCCGATCGAGATATTCCAATAGAAAAGGGACAAATTATAACAGACAAGAATATTAATAAGATTATTTCATATCATTGTGATAGCCACGGCACTAAAAAACCATTGTCAAAGAATGTTTTAATGAAGGCAATTAATATACTGCCTGACATGAATCGCATTATTTTTGACAATTGGGGTCTTATGGTAGGATATACTGTTTGTCTGCCCGTAAAATTGGATACTTATGAGAAACTCAAAAAGCAAAAAGAAAAGGTTCTCGAAGATTATCTTATAACAGAAAATATTAGTGACATTAAGACCTTAAATGAAGGAGTTTTTTTCCATTATTCTAATTTTTCGGCGAATTTAAATGTGGCATATTCGTTAATGGTGAACAATTTGATATGTCTTTCCAAAATAAAGCGAAAAGAAAGATACCTTGCAGCATTCCAAACAGCAACAAAGAAAGGAAAAGAATTTTTCATTGATCTGGGCATGAGAAACATATTGAATGCTTGTAATTCAGAAGAGTTGAGCTCAGATAATATCCCATTAATTTTTGAAATCGAATTAGATAGCCTTGTCAAGTGCTTTAACAGTTATACCAATCCGGTAGATATTAACTTACCCTTAATCAGTGGCAAAGCGGTTTCGGATGTACCAGATGCACAAATCAAAAATATCAAAAAAATTGGACATATCAGTAAAGAACTATTTCAGGAAATGATGGATATGCGGTCAGGCAAAGTCCTTCCGAAAACAAAAATGCAAAAGCCTAAAAAAGATGATAATCTGAACCCTATTTCCAATAAAATAACCAAGCGAAAGCGACAATCAGGAGATGACTATTTCATGATAATAAAACAAGGGATCATAAAAAATGAGGCATATCGTAATATCTTTAAAGGTCCTGGCATTATCTATGAATGGCTGTGGGCTAATCTGGTTCGCAGTGAATGGATTGACACAAAAGGATATCCTATTAAAAAAAGATATTACGATAAAGGGTATCTTGCTTATTGTTCAAGCTTCCGTAAAATAGGAGAGAAGTGTTTCTTGCACAAAAATAAAGTCAAAGAATATATCGATGAATTCAAAAAAGCTGGTATTATCAAAGTTGAGCATTTAATCCCGGATGGAAAAACACGAGGTCAAAGCGTTTTCATTTTGGGTGAATGGAAAAATGTAAACGGTAAGATAGAAGAAACTTTTTACAGAGACGAAATATTACTTACCTAAGAAGATGGTCAAAATATGCCCAATTTAAGCCGACCAAATATAAGGGCATATATAAATTGTAATAGATGTTATTCAATCAGACTGACTCCAACCAAACTTGAAATTGTATCCTGATTTGTTTCACGCCACCTTCTGTAATATTTAGTAAGAAGTCCCGGAGAATTATATAAGTTGGGTTCACAACAGGACATCTTTGTTCCTTTTAAAGAAGTTATAAATTGCTTTATCCTTCTTTCAAAAGCAAATAGCTTGTATTAAACGGCTAAACCAATAAGTCAGAAATGCTATGAGCTATTTAGCTCTATAATAATGTTTGTCCTGCTTCTGAAATCAATCAGTTAGAAGTATGTTCCAAATTACAAAAAAAGTGGAAAAGAAAGGTTTGAACCCATAGAGTGATGGTGAGTTTATGAGAGATAATAGTATTTCCCAATTGATTGAAAAAAATGCCGTCTGGAAAAAAATTTCGGTTATGTTATTTTTTACATTAATACTTAATATTACAATTATGTTAGATATTATACCCCGTCTTAAACTTTATTCTAACGGACTAACTCTACCTGATGCTATCATAGGATATAATGTTGAATACGCAAGAAACTGGTTAGCGATAACATCAAGTGAAGGCCTTCGACTTTATTTACATTATTTTTTCATATTAGATTCAATTTACCCACTAATTTCTGCCATATTTTTTACTCTTATAATATCAGCTCTGTTTAAAAGAATTTTATCTCCCGACAGCAGTATTAAGGGGATTGTAATACTTCCTTTTGCTGTGGCCTTTTGTGATTATTTTGAAAATTTTGGGATTTTTTTTATGATTTCAAACTTACCTGATTTTAATCCCAAAGTGGCATTAATAACGAGTATCTTTTCATCGTTAAAATGGATTTTAGGCGCAGTAGTGGTGCTGCTTATATTAATCGGCAGTATTTTATTACTGGTAAAATACTTAAGAAGCAGGATGTGCAAAACCATGAATTAGAATTTGTATTGCAGCAAGCAGATGATGTGCAGAATGTAATTTGAAATATGAGGATATTATGATTTCATCAACAATGAATAGTGAAAATATAGTTTGTTACGATTCACTGATTACCCGGATAGATCGGGAAAAGTTAAATGGTCATAAAAGCGTTGTAACTTGGTTCACGGGACTTTCGGGCTCAGGAAAATCGACAATCGCTCATGAGGTTGAAAAAAGGTTATTCAGCTTAGGCTGTCACACTTTTGTGTTTGATGGAGATAATGTAAGGCACGGATTGTGTGGGGATCTTGGCTTTACTCCAAAAGATAGAAAGGAAAATATCAGACGTATTGGGGAGATGGTTAAAATGTTTTTAGAGGCAGGAGTAATTACCTTATCTGCTTTTATCTCGCCGTTCAGGGTTGATCGTAATTGGTTGCGTGAGCTGATATCCCCTGAAAATTTTATTGAGATTTATTGCCGGTGTCCAATAGAAGTATGTGAAAAAAGGGATGTAAAAGGTTTATATGCAAAAGCTCGTGCAGGATTGATCAGTAACTATACAGGTATTGACTCTGCTTATGAAGAACCTGAAAACTCTGATTTAGTTATTGATACCAATCTGCTCTCAATAGAAAAGTCGGTGAATATGACCTTAGATTATCTTATTAATGTCAAAAAGATTATAATTTAATTAAATTGTAAAAGCGAGTTTTTATCGCATCACAGAATACCCCACATATGGGCTTGTGGGAACACTTGGAGAGAAAGCTTATGGACAATTTTACTGGTGGTCTCCGTCAAGAATTTGATCACGCCCTGACGGCGGCCTCACCCATACCCAATCTGGTTGAGACATTTAACAATTGGTTCTTTGACGGCCCGAATGATATTGGAATGAACATCCATCTCCACGGCATTACGATGGGCCGGGCTCGTGAACGTGCCAGCCTGTTTCTTCCCGATGGACGAATTTTGATAACCCAATCCGAAGGCACATTTACAAAGGGCAACGAGCCGGGCGGTACAAATCTAAGCTTGCATTGCGAAAAACCGTTTAGATCCTGGCGTTATTGCTGGACCGGCAAGGCACTGGTTACAACCGAAGAACAGCAGGCGCGCGGCTTGGTTTGCGAAGGGCCCACAGCCCATGTCGATGCCGACATCAGGGCAACAACACAAGGTGAACCATGGATTATCCCTTTAAGCACAGGGCCTGGCAATCAATATGCAACAGCGGAGACACAAAGCGAATTTCTCGGAAAATACGAACAACTTGTCAAAACAGAAGGTCGGATTAAGGTGGAAACCGAGTCGTGGGACTTTGAGGGTGTCGGATTACGGGCACATGTCCGGGGGCCGCGCGATATGACCGGCATGAAAAGTCATGCCTGGGTCTGCGGACTTTTTCCGAGTGGCAGAGGATTTGGTCTGAAAGTTCTTAATAAAGAACGAAACATTCCATATTTTAGCGAAGCCTATATTTTTGAGAATCGACAGGTTCATCGCGCAAAAGTACTTCAGATGCCGGTGCTTGATCGTGTTCCGAAATTACCGCCTTATACGCTTATATTAAAGAGCGCTCTTGGAACAGCGCACATTAAGGGCAGGAATGTCAAGACAACGTGGATTCCTGTCGGAACCTGGAACGAAGACAAGACCGGCGGAAAGACCAAGAGCATTTCTTTAGACTTTCATGGACTTGTTGTTGATTGCGAAGTCCTGATGAGCCAGTCGTGTTCTGTCTTTGAATGGGAAAACGAGGTCGGCTACGGCATGTGTGAACTATCCGGGTAGAGGAGATGAAATCCATGGAACTTAGCGTTACCACACTTATGAATGAAGCAGAACATCGCTCCGGTCTTTCAGATTGGGGATCTGATCAAACTTTTCGCAATGGACTGGAGGTTCTTGTCCAGGCCCTGTGCGAAACCGATCCCTTGCCGAAATTGGTTGAAAGCTTTACAGAGCATATGATTGATCTATTGGTTACCCGGCTAAGGCTTGTAGATGATGAGCGCCTGCATCCTGAAATACTTGCAATCAAAATCAAACGCCCGATTATACTTATCGGATTGTCCCGAACCGGTACAACGATTCTGCATGATCTTATGGCTCTCGACCCGGCTGCCCGTGCACCTCTTGTATGGGAAACCGCAAGGCCATGGCCTGCGCCTGAGGTTGCTACATTCGACACCGATCCCAGAATTGCTCAAATGCAAGCACAAATCGAAGGCATGTTTGCGGCCTTGCCGGAATTAAAGAAAATACATCCATTCGGCGCCACTATGCCGGCGGATTGTCTCAATTTAATGGCTTTGCATTTTGCCAGCGCACGATTATTCTCATTTTATGGCATACCTCGTTTCGTACATTGGCTGGCCGATACCCCGATTGAGGGTCTCTATCGCACGCATAAACGGGTTCTGCAGCAATTGCAGTGGAAAGGCCCTCGTGGCCGCTGGACTCTGAAAGAACCAATGCATCAGCTTAATCTCGATCAGCTGGCTTCAACGTATCCTGACGCGTGTTTCGTTCAGACACATCGTGATCCGGTACGGACAGTTCCCTCTGGTTCGAATTTTATCTGGACTGTATTTCATATGCATGATCCGCGTGCGAAGCGGAAGGAGATTGGCCAACTGGCGGCACATTTGTTTGGAGCATGCCTTGAGCGTAGTACGGCAGCACGTGCGCGCGATCCAAAACTAGATGCACGCGTGCTTGACATCGCTTATCGTGACACGGTGCTCGACCCGGTTGGCCAGGTTCGCCGCATTCATCAGCATTTTGATTTGCCTTTCAGCACCGAGCATGTATCTCGAATCGAGCAGTACATTGCCGATAATCCACAATCAAAGCATGGCCGCCATCAGTACAATGCGGAAGACTATGGGTTTGACACCGATGCTATCATGCAACAATTTCCGCAATATCGTGCGCGCTTTGGTCACCTTCTCAGCGATCCGGAGCATTGAGAAAGGTGTGTGAAACCGCACACCGGCGTAAGCCGATATCAATAAAATACTTAAAGGACATGATTTAGAATCATGTCCGGAATTACGAAAGAAGCAATCTATCCTTTCGGGAGAAGCGTCGCCTTGGCTGTCTCAAAATAGGTCTGGCAATCATTTATCGGTACATTGCGTCCGTCAGAAAAGATTACGCTGCCGTTGGTTCTGCCAAGCACACAGTAATGTGTCGTATAGCCTTTGGCAAGATGAAAGCCATATAGCGCCCTGGACCATGTAGCCACATTCATCTCAACATTAGCTGCTTCTGATTCCATTTTGATCTTCCATTTAATGGGAATCGTCACATCAGTCATCGGATCTTTCCACCTTTCCAATGGCTCGACAGTGATCTGGCCGGGACCGTAACCAAGAATCTGATCGCCACTCCAGACACGCCCCAGGTAACGGTTTACCTCAGGCTCGGCAAAGCAGAAAACCTTTACGTTTTCACTGAAGCACCATCCCCAGATATAACCGGTGGAGTGGCCCAAAAGTGTTAATACATCCCAACCTTTGCCCAAACAAGTCCGTTCACGCACTGCCCAGCCTTCATCAAGGGTATATTTCTTGCCCTGGTAGGTGAAACTACCCTCCGCCCAGCAAAGGTGTTCATTGCCGGCCAAACCTTTGGCGGCAAGATCGGTCCAGGGACCATGATATGGAATGCAATCGCCGATGCCGCCAATCGTTAAGTCAAGATCAACCCCCATGTGCTCTCCCTTTAACTCCCAGTATGGCAGACGGCATGTAATCTGGCGGTTGCCGGTTTTCCAGATCACCCGGTCGGACTCCTGAACCACCTGAAAGTTTGCCGAATCCTCCATCGGGCCAATGCGGTTACCAACAAATTCGTTGTTGGATATCGTGCGTAGATCGCTTGGAGCAATAATCAGATTTGTCTGCTGCACAATTCCATCATCAATACCCCAGACTTTTCCTCCTACATGGTACATGCCTATAGCCATAAATATGTCTTTATCCTCACATTTGCCCATAATCAGAAATGCAATATGATCCTGGAAGTGCTCGGTTAATTGCTCTTTGGGCAATTCTCTCATATGATTCATCTCATCTGCAGTCTTTACATTGCTTGTAGCCCTTTTCTGTTCTGTCATCGTTTTACCTTCCTTGTGGTTTTTGTTAAATTGTTAATCATTATTTATTTTATTCTGATTCCATATTAACTTCATACTGGTTTGGCGAAGACAAGTCTGTTTTCCGGGTCTACTGCACCGACTTTAGGTGTTATCTCGTCCCAGTAAATCCTGGCTGCCAGGCCTCTGCCGCCGACATATTTGGGCAGATAGTCTGCGCTGGGAATCTCGGTTATTATTTTGTCAGTTAAATCTACCCGAAGAATCTTTGCCGGCGTACCCATATTGTTCCGCCATAGTTAAACACTTCCTTTCGGCTGTATGTATCCGGTTTGAACACCGTGCAGCAGGTACAGTGTTCTTCATCTACAATAAT
>DYJH01000035.1 GCA_020723255.1 Desulfonema limicola
ATTGGAGGTCACAAATTGTGACCTCCAATTTTTAAGTTCTTCCTTTGACAACTCAAACATAAAATCTTTCGGGAACCGTTCAATTTTTCTCTTGACTGCCTGCTTTAAGACTTTTGTTTCCACTCCATAAAGTTCTGCCAAATCCCTGTCCAGTATCACCTTTACACCCTTAATAAAGTATATTTTATTTGTAATCTGATCAACCGTGAGTTGTTTGTCCATAGGTGGATTCCTTATTCATCAAAATCCTGTATCTCATCGCGTATAGATTTTAGAACAAGCAGTAAAAAAATCAAGCCCCGTCCTTCAATTACCTGAAGAACGGGGCTTGATTATATCCGGTCATGTTAAATCCTTTATACGAGACCATCAATATTAACCATTTGACAAGATTTATTTATAACAATGGCAGATTTTTAAAGTATATTGATTATCTTATCAACCATGAAGTCTTTTTCACCTTTTTTCACCGAAGCTGCAGCTATCACAGGATCGTGTTCGAAAAAAAGGACCCAGTTTTCCAGGATAGCTCTTGAAAGAATTTCCTGTTTTTCTTTAAGAATTGATAATGGTTTATTATCATACGCCATATGCCAGGGAATAGGGATATGGGCTGAGGTAGGAATGAGATCGGCGCAATAAAAAAGTGAGGTTTCTTCCCCTTTTACAAGCGGATGCTGCTGGCCGGGAGTATGACCGTTTGATATAAGAATTTCTATGCCGTCAAATAACGCAATAGGACCGTCAAGAATTACCAGGACGCCTGATTTTTCCAGGGGCATGAAATTTTCTTTAAAATAACTTCCTGCCTCTTTTATGCCGGGATTGATGGCCTCTTCAAACTGGGTTTTTTGTACATAGTATTTAGCAGCCGGAAATGTCGGAACCATTTTATTATCTTTTATTATAGTTGAGCCGCCGGCATGATCGAAATGAAGATGTGTTATAATAACATCAGTAATATCTTCGCATGTAAGCTGATATTGTAAAAGAATAGCTTCAATGTCAGTAGTCTTATCTTCAATTTTGTAATTTTTTTTCATTTTATCCGACAATTTACTTCCCGGACCATTATCGACAAGAATGTTTTTCCCGTTTCCCTGTATCAGAAGAGATCTTGCCTTCATGGGGATGAAATTGTTTTTGTCAGCCGGTATTTTCTTTTCCCATAAAATTTTAGGAACAACGCCGAACATGGCTCCACCGTCTAAAACAAAGTCTCCAAGTTCTATTGAAAAACAATCATATTTTCCGAATTTCACTGGATGGCCTCTTCAGATAAAAGTTCGCACCGCTAAAAGTTTTTTGTATACTCGCTCAAGTGTATCACCTATTGTCATTTCGACCGAAGGGAGAAATCTTTGCCAACTATGGAAAAAGATTCCTCACATTCGTTCGGAATGACAGGTAAGAGATTTGTAACGGTATTTATTCAAATACTCTCTTTATAATCGCATCCTTCTGCCATACAATATAAAATGGTCCCGCCTTTCTTGGTGGTTTTTTCAAGAAGAAAAACAGCCCCGCATGATGGACATTTTTTTGCCAATGGCTTATCCCAGGTTGCAAAACTACATTCCGGGTATCGGCTGCATCCGAAAAAAATCTTTCCTCTTTTTGATTTTTTTTCAAATATTTCACCGGTGCAGTTTTTTTCCGGGCATTTAATTCCTGTATTGTTCGGACGGCCATTGGGACTTGAGGATTGAGTATTTTTACATTCAGGATAGCCGGAGCACGCATAAAAATCGCCGTATTTGCCGTGTTTTAATACCATAGGCTTTTGGCATTCTTCACATATAAGGTCTGTAGGTTCGCTTTCAGGCGCTTGTACCGGAGAAATTACGCCCTTTTCATCCCTGTTGTAATTTCTTGAATAAGAGCATTCCGGATAAGCGCTGCAGGCAAGAAAATGGCCATTTTTCCCAACTTTAATTTTAAGCTCGTTACCGCATTGCGGACATTTAAGACCTGTGGGAAAACCCACTCCTTTCACGCTTAACATCTCTTCCGAAGCTTTATCAAGCTCACTTTTAAAAGGCGCGTAAAAGCTGCTAAGAACATCAAGAGCTTTTGCTTCCTCACCTTCTATCCTGTCAAGGTCGTCTTCCATTTTGGCAGTAAAATCAACATTAAAAATATTCGGAAAGCTTTCTACGAGAAGATCGTTTACGATAAATCCTAGCTCGCTTGGCTTAAAATACCCTTTTATGAAATCAACATAGCCTTTATCCCTTATTGTTGAAAGAATGGCGGCATATGTACTGGGTCGCCCGATTCCGTTTTCTTCAAGTTCTTTTACAAGAGAAGCCTCGGAAAACCTCGGCGGAGGCTGAGTGAAGTGTTGTTTGGGATCAAGTTTGTTAAGATTTAAATTCATGCCTTCTGAAATATCGGGAAGCATTTTTTTCTTTTCTTCTTCCATCTCATCGTCTGCGGATATATAAAGGGACATAAAACCGGGAAATTTGATGCTTGATCCGTTTGCGTTAAAAATATACGGGCCTGCAGATATGGAAACCGTTACTTTGTCTATTATGGCTTGTGTCATCTGGGATGCCACAAAACGTTTCCAGATAAGAGTGTATAACTCAAGCTGGTCTTTTGAAAGATAAGGCGCTACTTTTTCAGGAGTATTGTAAACAGATGAAGGACGTATGGCTTCATGGGCATCCTGCACCTTTTTGGTGTTTTTAAAGAATCTGGGCTCCTTAAGAGAATATTTTTCGCCATAAGTCTCTCTTATCAGCTTCAAGGCTTCTTCTGCCGATTCTTTTGATATTCTTGTGGAATCGGTTCTCATGTAAGTTATCAATCCAACCGGCTCTCCCGGGCCAAGATCTATCCCCTCGTAAAGCTGCTGTGCCGTTATCATTGTTTTTTTGGCGGAAAATTTTAGCTTTGTAATAGCTTCCTGCTGCAATTTGCTTGTAATAAATGGAGGAAGAGGGTTTCTTACCGTTGATTTTTTTTGAACCTTTTCTGCAATAAACGGGCTTTTTTTCAGCTCATTAATTATTTGTGATGAAGTATCTTCATTTGGGATATCGATCTTTTTCCCGTGTTTCTTGATCAGTTTTGCGGTAAAGGCCGATTTGTCTTTGGTTTCAAGATGAGCTGTTATAGACCAGTATTCCTCGGAAACAAACGACTGGATTGCACGTTCCCTTTCACAAATTATGCGAAGCGCTACCGATTGAACACGACCGGCGCTTAATCCGCTTTTTACTTTTTTCCATAACAGCGGCGAGACCTGGTATCCTACTAGCCTGTCTAATATCCGGCGCGCCTGTTGAGCTTCATACTTGCTTTCGTTAAGATTTTCAGGAGATGCAATTGCTGCCATTATGGCGTTTTTGGTAAGTTCATGAAAAAGAACTCTATGAAATTTTCTGCCTTTCTTTTTTAATATATCGGCGGTATGCCATGCAATTGCCTCACCTTCCCTGTCCGGGTCGGGCGCAAGGTATATATCTTCAGAATCACCGGCTTCTTTTTTAAGATTGGTTATTACTTTTTGCTTTCCAGGAATATTCACGTATTCGGGCTGAAAACCTTCTTCTATGTTTATCCCGATTTTTTTTGCGGGAAGGTCCTTTATATGCCCCAATGTTGAAGTTATTTTATAATCTTTGCCTATATATTTTTTTATGGTTCTTACTTTAGTTGGAGATTCAACAACAACAAGAGGTTTGCTCACTTAATTACTCCTCTATTTCTATTCCTGAAGAAAATATTTTCCCAGGCGATTGTTTTATCAAGTCATTTAGTTCTAATTTTAACAGTATGCTCAAGAGTTTTCCCGGCTCTATTTTTATTTTACGGGCGAGTTCGTCTATATGTATAGGATATGGTTCAAGAGCTTTTAATATCCTTGATTCATCAGGGTTCAAACACATATTTTTGCAAGCAATTTCTTTTTCTTTCTGTGCTGTCATTCTATTGCCGGAAGCAAGAACATTTGAAAGCTCGTCTATAATATCTTTAACATTCTCAACGAGTTTGGCTCCCTGTTTTATTAATGTATGGGTGCCTGTGCTTTTAAAGGACTCGATACTTCCCGGCACCGCAAACACTTCCCTGTTTTGCTCTGCCGCAAGCCTTGCTGTTATAAGAGATCCGCTTCTTTTGGTGGCTTCAACGACAACGGTTCCAAGCGAAATCCCGCTTATTATTCTGTTTCGCGCTGGAAAATTAAATGCATCAGGTTCCGCCATTAAAGGAAGTTCTGATATCACAGCACCGTTTTCGGAAATCATCTGAAAGAGTTTTATGTTTTGAGCAGGATAAATCCTTGCAAGACCGCTTCCAAGCACCGCAATTGTTTTGCCCTTCCCGATCAGAGCCCCTTCATGAGCCGCGGTATCTATTCCTCTTGCCATTCCGCTTACAACCGTTATGTTGTGGGCAACAAGATCTGCGCAAAGTCTTTTTGTGATTGAAATACCATAGCCGGTTGCATTCCTTGAGCCGACGACAGCTATGTTTTTTGAAGAACCGTCAAGATTTCCGGAAACATACAGGAAAGGCGGCGGGTCAGGTATTTCCAGAAGGAGAGGCGGATAATCCCGGTCCGACATGGTAACAATCCTGTAACCCTTTTTTAATACATCTTCTATTTCTTTTTTTAAATCTTCAGGCGCCTTATGTTTTTTAATAACAACGGCGAGCCTGTCTGAAATGCCTTCAATTTTTAAGAGATCCTCACGGGAAGCCATAAATACGGCCTCAGGTGATTTGAAGCGGTTAATTAATTTCTTGAAAAGATGACTTCCGATTCCAGGAACACTTTTTAGGGTAAACCATGGCAGAATGTTATCCATAAAGATTTACTGCAATTTCAAAATTTTTGTTCATGGCAAATCAGGATATTATCCCCTATCTTTTCAGTTTTGACTTTGTTTTACCCTTTGTATTATCCTGCCATGCAATAAGAATAGGATTTGCAACATATACGGAAGAATACGTTCCTATAACTATTCCGACCAGCAATACAAAAGTAAAGTCGTGTATAATTTCGCCACCGAAGATAAAAAGGGATAAAACCACGATAAAGGTTATTCCTGCTGTAACCAAAGTTCGGCTTAAGGTTTCATTTACGCTTTTGTTTATTACTTCAGAAAAAGAACTTTTTTTATATTTTGTCAGATTTTCACGGATACGGTCAAAAACGACTACAGTGTCATTCAGGGAATATCCTATAAGAGTCAGAACAGCAGCAATAATCGTAAGATTAAATTCCTTATCGAGTATTGAAAACAATCCGACAGTAATCGTCGTGTCATGCACCAGGGCAACTAATGCGGCCATAGCATATTTAAGTTTAAGCAGCCAGAAAATTATAAAAGTTACAAGAAGCGCAATGCCAATAAGAATAGATGTGTTTATTTTGAAAAGAGAAAAAAGATACAGTGCGCCGATAAGCACAGCCGCAGTTATTCCGCTTAACATCCACTTTAATTCAAAGCGGCCTGAAATGTAAATTGCTATGAGTAGCATAGCATAGAATATTGAGTAAAGAGCTTTTTCCTTTAAATCCCTGCCTACCTGAGGACCGACTATTTCAACACGGCGTATATCGGCATTTTGTCTGGTGGCCGATTTTAAAGCCTGCCCAAGCGATTCGGAAAAATCCCTAGTTGCCGTAATCTGAGCGTCGGTCCTTACCAGAAACTCGTTTTCTTTTTGTTCGCCGAACCTCTGAACAGATGCTTTCGAAAAACCGATTGAATCCAGGCCCGATTTAATATTATTAATTTCAACAGGTGAATTGAATTTAATCTGGATAAGAGTTCCTCCGGAAAAATCAATTCCTAAACGCGGGCCCTTATGAGCAATAAAAGAAATAATGCTTATTAGGATCAATAGGCCTGAAATGGCGAAAGCGATATATCGTTTGCCTATGAAGTCAACATTTACAGTTCTTTTGATAAGCTCCATTTATCTGTAGCCTTTCTTATATGCTTAACTTGGTAATTTTACGATTATATATAAAATAGTCAAAAATAACCCTTGTTATTGTGAGAACTATGAAGACGCTTGAAATTACTCCGATGCTCAGAGTAACTGCAAATCCCTTAATAGGGCCTGTTCCAAACTGGAAAAGAACCAGCGCCGCAAGCAGCGTTGTGACATTGGCATCGAGTATGGTCAGAGTGGCTCTTTCAAAGCCAGCATCTACAGCGGCTCTGGGTGTTTTCCCAAGAGCTACCTCATCTCTTATTCTTTCATATATAACAACGTTGGAATCTACCGCCATTGCTATTGTAAGTATAACTCCTGCAATACCCGGCAGTGTCAATGTTGCCTGAAAAGCGGCCATGGAAGCTGCAATCAGCAAAAGATTAAACAACAGCCCTATGTCCGCTATAACCCCTGCCCATTTATAGTATATGGCTGTTAAAATTACCGCCAGCAATGCTCCTATTAATATGGAAAATAGCCCTTTTCTAATTGAGTCTGTGCCAAGGGAAGGCCCTACGGTTCTTTCTTCAAGAATTTTTACAGGGGCTGGGAGGGCTCCTGCACGAAGGACAATAGCAAGATCGCGGGCTTCTTCGGCTGTAAAGCTTCCTGTAATACGCGCGTGGCCTCCTGCAATTTTTTCCTGTATGACAGGGGCTGAATAAACCTTGTTATCCAGAACGATTGCAAGACGCTTTTTGACGTTTTCTTCCGTTATTCTTTCAAATTCCTTTGCTCCCTTGTTGTCAAAATCTATGGAGACATAGGGTTCATTATACTGGGAATCTATCTGGACGGAAGCTCCGGCAAGTGAGGCGCCGGTTAAAAGAGCACCTTTTTTAACCAGATAAGATTGTTTCATAACACGCTTTGTCATGGGATCTTCTTTAATCTCATAGAGTATTTCAGTTCCGGGCGGTGCGCCCTCCGACAACGCTGTTTCAGGATCGTGTGTTTCATCCAAAAGCTTGAATTCAAGCAAAGCTGTTTTGCCGATAAGATCCTTTGCTCTTTGAGTATCGCTGATTCCCGGCAATTGAATAAGGATTCTATCCTTGCCCTGAAGACGTATATCCGGTTCGCTTACACCGAACTGGTCAATCCGGTTTCTTATAGTCTCAAGAGCCTGCTCGACCGCAAGTCTTTTGATGTTTTCGGTCTCCTTTTCAGGAAGATCCATCTTAATTTTAAGAAGACCTTTATCATCAGAACGTGAAAGTATGCGAAGCTCCTTGAATTCCTTGTCAAGAATCTTATCGAAGCCGTCAATATTTTCCTTGCCTTCCAATATAATTGATATTTTTGTGCCTTCGGTGCGTTCGACCGTCTGATAACTTAAGTGTTTACTTCTTAAAACACCCTTAAGATCGTTTGCCATCCGTTCTATAGTGCTTTCAACGGCTTTTTCGCTTTCAACTTCAAGAGCAAGGTGCATACCCCCCTGAAGATCAAGTCCGAGATTTATTTTCTTATTAGGCCAAATACCGGGCTTAAATGTTGGAAGGATATAAATGATGGCGGCAATCAATACCACGACGGATAAATATAATTTCCATGAAAAAATCTTCAATGATCAGTTCCTTTCATTTAAGACTTTAAACTTACATACAATTTTATTTCAAAATATAAAAATCAGCTCGTTTTGTCTTTGTCCGTATCTATGCTTTTCGAAGATTGCGATGCAGCAGATTGAGCAAGACCTGCAACGTTTGCGCGGTTTAGTTTGACGCGAACTTTTTCAGCAATCTCAATCATCATTGTATTATCGTCAATTCCGGTTATTGTGCCGTAAATACCGCCACTTGTAACTATTTTATCGCCTTTTTTTAGATTGGCGATCATTTCACGATGCTCTTTGGCTTTTTTTTGCTGCGGCCTGATAAGCAGGAAATAAAAAATTACAAACATCAGAATAAGCGGAATAAAAGCTGCAAAACCGCCTCCCTGTCCTGAGGCCGCTCCTCCCTGGCCCATTGCATATGCTATACTTATCAAAATAAAACCTCCTTTTTATTGGTTAAAAACACGGTCAAAAATAGTGCTGATATACTTTAAATGATATTTAACGTCAAATATTTCTTCAATTTTATCTTTACCCAGAAGGCTGCGAATCTTTTCATCTTCGCTGATAAGTACCTTAAAATCCTTATTTTCATCCCATACTTTCATTGCATGAGTTTGTACCATTTGATATGCATCCTCACGGCTTATGCCGGATTCGGCAAGCGCAATAAGAATCTGTTGTGAAAATATAAGACCTTTAAGGGTATTCAGGTTTTTTAACATTCTATCAGGATATACGACAAGATTTTTGATTATTCCTGTAAACCTGTTTAGCATATAATCCATAAGTATTGTGCTGTCCGGGGCTATGATCCGTTCGACAGATGAATGGCTTATGTCTCTTTCATGCCATAATGGAATATCTTCCAAAGCAGCCATGGAATTAGCTCTTATTATCCTCGCAAGACCGCACATGTTTTCGGAACCGACCGGATTTCGTTTGTGAGGCATTGCTGATGAACCTTTTTGCCCTTTGGAAAAAGATTCTTCTGCTTCAAGCACTTCAGTTCTTTGAAGGTGCCTGATTTCAAGAGCCATTTTTTCAATTGAAGAGGCCATTATAGCAAGGCTTGAAAAATATTCGGCATATCTGTCTCTTTGAACAATCTGCGTAGAAGCTGGAGCCGGCTTTAAACCAAGATTTTTGCAGACATATTCTTCCACCTGCGGAGAAATATTTGCAAAGGTACCCACAGCGCCTGATATTTTACCGTAGCTGATAGTTTCAATTGCGCTCTGGAACCGCTTCTTATTCCTTTGCATTTCATCGTACCACACGGATAATTTCAGCCCGAAAGTTATCGGTTCGGCATGAATGCCATGAGAACGCCCTATCATAACGGTATCTTTATGTATAAAGGCTTTCTCCTTGATCGCATCCATGAGATCATCACAGTCTTTAATTATTATTTTACCGGCTTCTTTAAGGAGGTACGCCATACTTGTGTCGAGAATGTCAGATGATGTGAGCCCCATATGAATATATCTTGAATCGGGACCGACATGCTCTGCGATGTTTGTTAAAAAAGCTATTACATCATGTTTGGTAAGAGCTTCTATTTCATTGATTCTGTCAACCGAGAACTTTGCTTTACTTTTTATATTCGAAACTGCTGCCTCAGGAATCCTGCCGATTTCAGCCATTGCTTCACAGGCAAGTATCTCTACCGTAAGCCAGGTTCTGTATTTGCTTTCATCTGTCCAGATGTCACCCATAATTTTTCTGGTATATCTTTGTATCATACGCAAGCCTTTTCACAGATAATTTCGCATTCTCCCGGAAACATAGCGCTGTTTCCTTCAATTCTTATGCTTAAACAGCGTCTTGTTTCAAGGTCAAATATTTCTTTACGTTTTTTATTTGATAAATAGTCTGCAACATTAAGCGGCACAATTCCCTTTACGCTGGTAATATCATCTGTTAACGTCGCCAGACTTAATTTTCGCAAGAAACTAAGACCCTGAGTTTCAGTGGATGGAGTTACCCCCTTTCCCTTGCAATAACTGCATTGTTCATAGCTGCCGAATTCGATTGACGGTCTGATCCTTTGTCTGGACAGCTCCATTAAACCAAACCTTGAAATCTTGCCAAACTTGATTCTTGCTTTATCTTCTTTAACAAAAGTTTTAAAAACTTTTTCAACTTCCAGATTATGTTTCGAATCTCTCATATCTATAAAATCAACAACTATAAGGCCTCCCAAGTCTCTTAAACGAAGTTGGAGGGCTATCTCTTCTGCGGCCTCAAGATTTGTAACATGAGCCGTTTCCTCAACCGATTTAGCATGAGTAGCCTTGCCTGAATTTACATCTATGGCGACAAGAGCTTCGGTTTGTTCGATTACTATTGAACCGCCTGATTTAAGTTTCACTCTATTTTCAAAAATTGAATCAATCTGGCTTTCTAACTGAAATTTTGTAAATATGGGTTTATCGCCTTTGAATAATTTTACAATCGCTGCATGTTTTGGCGAAATGATTTTGATAAAATCTTTGACTTCCTTGTGTACTGCAGGATCGTCTATAAGAATTTCATTAACATCGGAAGTGAAATAATCTCTTATCGATCTTACGACGAGGTTTCTTTCTTTATACAACAGAGCCGGGGTGTTAACCTTCATGACATTGCTTTTTATATTTTTCCAAAGCCTTAAAAGATAGGCAATGTCACGGGATATCTCTATCTTGGTGCTATCGGTGCCCGCGGTTCTTACAATAATTCCAAAGCCTTCGGGGATTTTAATGTTGCTTATGGTATCTTTAAGCCTTTTTCGTTCTTCCTCATCACTTATTTTGCGCGAAACTCCGATACCTTCACTTCCGGGCATAAGCACAACAAATCTTCCTGCTAGGGATATATATGTTGTAAGCATAGCTCCTTTTTTCATGATCGGGTCTTTGATTACCTGCACCAGAAATTCCTGACCCGGTTTTACTATGCTTGTTATCGAACGATCCCCTGAATCGCTGTCATGAAAATAGTCGCTATGAATCTCATTTTTTTGTAAAAACCCATGTCGTTCCGCTCCGTAATCGACAAATACTGCCTGGAGGCTGGGTTCAATACGTGTAACCACCCCCTTATATATATTGCTTTGGGTAATCTCTCTCGCAGCGTTTTCGGTATGAAATTCTTCTAGTTTGCTGTCTTTTATTTTCGCTATTCTGCATTCGGCAGGATCAAGCGCATTTATTATAATTTTGCTGCTCATCTGTGTTTTCCGGAAGTAAGTTACATGCCATTATTTTTTTATTTATAATCATATGGATTTTTGCATGAATATGCAATTGATAGATGTAAGTCAATTAATATTTACAGCAATGTCTTGTACAACTTATATGAAAACAATTAAATTTCTCTTTAAATATTAATTTTTGGAATAAACAAAATTCCTTTGATATTAATATGATATATAATATTTTTTTCTGGCATTGCTATTTATTGCTATTTATATGAAATTATGCAATTAGATGCCATCTGCGTGGTTTGATATGTACCAATTGAGGAGTTTTAGACTGTAATGGAAGAAAAGTACCTCCCGGAAATTATAGAAAAAAAGTGGCATGCTAAATGGGATGAATCCGGCCTGTTTAAAGTCTGTGAAGACAAAAATAAAGAAAAATATTATCTCCTTGAAATGTTTCCATATCCTTCGGGGAAAATTCATATGGGGCATGTGAGAAATTATACTATAGGTGATGTAATTGCCAGATATAAGAGGATGCAGGGATTTAATGTTTTACACCCAATGGGATGGGATGCTTTCGGAATGCCTGCTGAAAATGCGGCTATAGCAAACAAAACACATCCTGCAACTTGGACTTATCAAAATATAGATTACATGCGTATGCAGCTAAAACGCATGGGATTTTCATATGACTGGGGCAGGGAAGTCACAACCTGTAAACCTGACTATTACAAGTGGGAACAATTACTTTTTATAAAAATGTTTGAAAGGGGAGATGCGTACAGAAAAGAGTCTTTTGTAAACTGGTGTGATAAATGCCAGACCGTTCTTGCGAATGAACAGGTTGAAGCAGGCATGTGCTGGAGATGCGGCAAACAAGTACGTCAAAAAAAACTCTGGCAATGGTTTTTTAAAATTACAAAGTATGCTGAGGATCTTCTTATCCATTGTGATATGCTTCCGGGATGGCCTGAAAAAGTCACTTTAATGCAGAAAAACTGGATAGGAAAGAGCATTGGAGCTCAGATAAGGTTTCCGGTTGAAAATACTGATGAGGTTATTCCGGTTTTTACAACAAGGCAGGACACGGTTTTTGGCGCCACATTCATGTGTCTTGCACCGGAGCATCCGCTTGTAACAAAGCTTTCAAAAGGAACAGCGGAAGAAAAGAAAGTGCTTGAATTTGTCGAAAGGATTTCCTTGCAGGACAGATCGGTTAAGGCAATTGAAGGATATGAAAAAGAAGGTGTTTTCACCGGAGCCTGGTGTATCAACCCGTTAACACGCAGGAGAATGCCTGTATATACTGCAAACTTTGCTCTGATGGAATACGGCACAGGCGCTGTAATGTCTGTTCCGGCGCATGACCAAAGGGACTTTGATTTTGCAAAAAAATATGGACTTGATATCGTTGTTGTTGTTAAACCCCGTGACAGAGACCTTGATCCGGCTCTGATGAACGAAGCCTATGTCGATGAAGGAGTCATGGTAAATTCCGGACAGTTTAACGGCATGAGCAATATAAAAGCGCTTGATGAGATTGCCTCTTTTCTTGAGCAGAATGATCTGGGGGAAAAAACAGTAAGTTTCAGACTGAGAGACTGGGGCATTTCAAGACAGCGATATTGGGGTGCTCCTATACCGATGGTTCATTGTAAAAAATGCGGCATAGTTCCTGCCGATGAAAAAGATCTTCCGATATTGCTTCCCGAAGATGCCGGCCTGCTTGAAGGCGGGCAGTCTCCGCTCCCTTTTCTTGATTATTTCGCAAAAACAAAATGCCCTGTTTGCAGCAGCGAAGATGCTGCAAGGGAAACCGATACCATGGATACTTTTGTTGAATCTTCATGGTATTTTGAGCGCTACTGCAGCCCTGAATACAACAACGGGTTATTTTATAAATCCGCTGTTGATTACTGGATGCCGGTGGATCAGTATATAGGCGGAGTTGAACATGCTATTTTGCATCTATTATATTCAAGATATTTTACCCGTGTTTTAAAAGATCTCGGGCTCGTTGAATACAAAGAACCTTTTACCCGGCTTTTAACCCAGGGCATGGTATGCAAAGAGACTGTTTCATGTCATGATCACGGATATTTATTTCCTGAAGAAGTTACCGGAGAAAACGAAAAGCGGAGATGTTTAAAATGCGGGGATGAAGTTGTGATAGGGCGTGTTGAAAAAATGTCCAAGTCGAAAAAAAATGTTATTGATCCCAATTTCCTGCTTGAAAAATATGGAGCAGATACAACCAGGCTATTTTGCCTTTTTGCAGCGCCTCCCGAACGGGATCTCGAGTGGAGTGAACAGGGAGTTGATGGCGGATACCGTTTTTTGATGCGTGTATGGAGGCTTGTAAAAAGCTGGATAGACAGAATAAATAATACAGCAGCTTTCGACAAAGAACCGGAACTGCTTGAGGAAGATTTAAGAGAGTTGTATAAGAAGACTCACCTGACAATTTCAAAGGTTACAAACGATATAGAAAACAGGTTTCATTTTAATACTGCCATAAGCGGAGTCATGGAGCTTGTTAATACAATGTATGCAATGGAAAACACCAATGACTCCCCGGGAAAAGCAGGTGTAGTTCGCTTTGCTGTTGAATCAATTATCCTATTGTTGTCACCCATAGTTCCCCATTTTTCAGAGGAATTGTGGGAAGCTCTCGGTTACAAAACAAGTGCGCTTCTCGCAAAATGGCCTGTTTACAGAGAAGATGCGCTACTAAAGGATGATCTGTTGATAGTTGTTCAGGTTAACGGAAAACTCAGAGGAAAATTTAGCATAAGTTCTGATGCAAATGATGACGAAATAAAAGAAAAAGCTTTGTCTGATGAAAATGCCGTAAAGTTTATAGGCGGCAAGCAGGTTAAAAAAATAATTGTTGTTAAGAAAAAACTTGTGAACATCGTTACATGAATCGAAAAGGAGCAGTTTTGATAAAATTCCGCCTATTAATACAGATTACGGCTCTTGCAGGATTGTTGCTTTACAGTTGCGGATACAGGTTTGCAGGAAGCGGTGAACTGCCCTCATCCGTTAATAAGGTAAGTATATCGGTTCTTGAAAATAAAACTGCGGAAAGCGGCATCGAAAATATTATGACCAACGATATTATATATGAATTCACAAGACATGGCAAAATTATAACAAAAAAAGATGATGCGGACGCATTTTTATCAGGAGTTATAGATTCAGTCACAGATGTGGGAATTTCGCGTCAAAGTGCTATAACTTCCCTACAAAGGCAGGTTACAGTTTTTATCAGCTTAAAACTAAAAGACAGGAACGGCAATATTATCTGGTCAGAATCAAATCTTTCAGACTACCAGGCTTTTGATGTGTTTCCAGACAAAATAGCCACTGAAAATGCAATGCATAAGGCAATTGATGTTCTTTCAAAAAGATTGGCAGAAAAGGTATATAATAAGCTTACGATTAATTTTTAACTGGGCCTCATCAACTCACACTTCGTATATGTTTTAATTTTTTACGATTTCATCAGTTTTGACAGGCGGGATATTTTACGTGAAGCAGTTTTCTTATGTATCACGCCCTTTTTTGCCGATTTGTCAATAATGGACTTTGCTGTATCAAGGCTTTTTAAAAGAGATTCCTTGCTTTCATTTTTACTTGCAGCTTCCCTGACATCCTTTATTATATTTTTTACTCTGGTTTTTACAGCTTTGTTGCGCATACGCCTAACTTCATCTTGCCGTGCACGTTTTAAAGCAGATTTATGGTTTGCCAAATTTATAACTCCTTTTGTTAAATTTTTTGGAACGCTATTTATACAAAATGATATATAACCTGTCAAGCAATATTAACTCGTGTGTCAGGTAATATTGCAATAGTTTAATCACCCCCGCCCCAACCATCCCCCATCAAGGGGGAGGGAAGTAAGGGCACTCCCACAGGGAGAGGAAAACAAGCGCTCTCATCAGGGGGAGGAAATAATTATGAGGATTCAACCACTTCCCCTCCCCCTGTGGGAGGGGATTGAGGGGAGGGGTAAGTTATCAACTGAAAATAAATTTATGAAACAACATATTATGTGAGGATAATTATGCCCGGGTCGGAAAAAATCCGGCTGACAAAAACAGCAATGCTTATAGGCGGAGCTACAGTGATTAGCCGCTTTCTTGGTTTTGCACGAGATGCTGTTATTGCATGGTATTTCGGGGCAGGACTGTATTCAGATGCGTTTTTTATTGCTTTCAAAATTCCAAATCTTTTTCGCAGACTTTTTGCGGAAGGATCTTTAAGCATAGCTTTCATCCCGGTTTTTGCGGAATATCTTGTAAAACATGGAAAAGATGAAGCCAACAAGTTAGCCGGATCAGCAGTGCGTCTTTTGTCTATTATTCTTATTATTATTACGGTATCAGGGATTATTTTATCTCCTTATATTATAAGAGTAATCGCACCAGGTTTTTTTGACTATGCCGGTAAATATGCGCTTACAGTATCTCTAACCCGCATAATGTTTTCATATGTTTACTTAATATGCCTTCTGGGCCTTTTTATGGGCATGTTAAATGTGCTGGGACATTTCGCCGCTCCGGCATTTGCGCCTTCAATTCTAAATATTTCAATGATAACCTTTGTCCTGTTTGTTTCTCCTTTGGCAGGTGAACCGGTAAAAGCGCTTGCAGCCGGTGTCCTTGCAGGCGGAGTCTTACAGCTTTTACTCCAGATTCCGTTTCTTATAAAAAATGGAATATATTTTTGGAGAAAAGCAGGTATATTTCATCCCGGCCTTAAAAAGGTTGGAATTCTTATGCTGCCTGCAATATTTGGCGGCGCTATTTACCAGATAAATATGTTTATCAGTACGCTTCTGGCTTCATTATTACCGGAAGGAAGTATTTCATATTTATATTATGCCGACCGGCTTATACAGTTTCCTCTGGGAATTTTTGCAATTTCTGCCGCTACAGCAATATTTCCTGCTCTTTCAAGACAGGCATCTGAAAACAACATAAACGCTCTTAAAGAGACATTCGATTATTCAATCAGAATGGTAATGTTTATAACATTTCCCTGCATGATCGGCCTTATTGTCTTAAGAGAACCCATTTTGATTCTGCTTTTTAAAAGAGGAGAATTTGATATGCAAACCGTAAAATTGACTGCTCAAGCTCTGTTATGCTACAGTGTTGGATTATGGGCATTTGCATCAGTTAAGATTACGGTACCGGTATTTTATGCATTAAAGGATACTAAAACTCCAGTTATAACTGCATTAATATCTTTTCTGGTAAATGTCCTTTTAAGCCTTTTGCTGATGAATCCCTTAAAACATGGAGGGCTTGCGCTGGCAAATTCATTGTCTTCAGTATTGAATATTATGCTTCTTTTCCGGGCGCTTAACATTAAAATCGGAAACCTGGGCTGGGGCAAGCTGGGTAAATCGGCCTTTAAAATTGCTGTCTGCTCGCTTATTATGGGTGGATTTGTCTGGTTTTTGGGAGCATTAATTATACCTTATGAAAATATTTCTTTCGGTATTATGCTATGGAGTGTAACCTGTTGTTTATTAGCCGGTTTAGTCGTATATGGCTTTTTATCATATTTGGCCAAAAGCTCTGAGATTAAAATCCTCACAATTTTTATCCGTAAGGAGCATAAAAAAGTTGAGTAGAAAACAAAAAATATTGTTGGGAATCGGAATAGGTATTGTGTTTTCTCTTTTTTTACTGATAATTTTCGGCCACAACGCCATGCTTGAATTAAACCGGCTTAAAAAAAAAAGAGACGTTATTATTAAGAAAAATAAAGAGCTGGCTCTGGAGAACAATTCCATGTATAATGAAATTCAGCGTCTGAAGCGTGATCCGAAGTATATTGAAAATGTAGCCAGGCGAGAATTGGGAATGGTAAGAAAAAATGAAGTAATATTAAAGTTTAAGGATAGAAAAGAAGCAGGCAACGAATAATAGAGGGAATTAGTAATGGATGACGATAGCGCTTTCAATACAGTTACTATGGCTGAAATATATGCTAAGCAGGGCTTGTATGATAAAGCGGTAAAAATTTATAATAAATTATTGGAGCAAGACCCGGGTCGGAATGATCTTTTAGAGGCTCTTTCCGCACTCGATAAAATGAGGATAGAGGCCAATAAAGATCTGAAGAAAAAAATTATTCCGTTATTCAGTGAATGGATAGACCTCATGTTGTGTAATAATAGATTGAAATTATTAGAAAGGCTTAAAAACAGCGGAAAGCCATTAAACAACATGTAAAAACTTTTAAATAAGATTTGATAGCGTTAGAAATATGTTTTGCAAGAACTCAATATGAAAAACAATTCCGAAGAAGATCAATCATTTTTTCTT
The DNA here is from genome assembly GCA_020723255.1 of Desulfonema limicola. Classification (GTDB taxonomy): domain Bacteria; phylum Desulfobacterota; class Desulfobacteria; order Desulfobacterales; family RPRI01; genus RPRI01. The sequence goes on from DYJH01000035.1 coordinate 17,063, forward strand.
AAAGGACAATTCCTTTTGGCTATGCCCGATCTGGCAGATACAAATTTTTCAAGAACTGTGACCTGCATTACTGAGCATACTAAAGAAGGCGCTTTCGGCATAATAATAAACAGAATAAGTACTTCTATTACCGCAAAAAATATTTTTGATGAGCTTAAAATTGAATACGTTCCTGATGCAAATCTAATCCCTGCTTATTTCGGAGGTCCGGTTCATGCCGGAGAGATATTTATTTTACATGGACAGCCGTTTGATTCTGAAAGTTGCTTTATGATCACACCGTTTCTTGCCATGAGCAATACATTGGATATACTTACTGCTATTGCAGGCGGTAACGGGCCCAAATCTTATATTATTGCTCTCGGATGTGCCGGATGGGGGCCGGGGCAGCTCGAATATGAAATAAAGGAAAATACATGGCTGAACTGCGGTATATCCGAGGACATTATTTTTAATACACCGGTCGAAGCCAGATGGAAAGAGACCGCAAAAAAGATGGGAATAAACCCTGCGCTGTTATCTGGCATGGCGGGTCATGCATAATATATTGATATTTCATGGCTTATTAAGGTTAACAGGTCAATAGGAAAGAATTATATGAGAAAAATTATTTTTACAGTATTTGGACTTATCATAACTGCCGGATTATTTTTGCCTGACGGTTTTATTAATAAAGCCTCAGCCGGAGGACCAAGCATTGATATACACATACCTGTTCCTCTTCCACCTCCTCCGCCCCGTATATTTGTAAAGCCGCCTGAGATAATCATAATACCGGATTCGCCAGTTGTTATCGCTCCTCATCCTGAGATGGATGTCTTCTTTTATAAAGATTACTGGTGGTGTCCCCGCGGAGGCAACTGGTACCGTTCAAGGAATTACAACGGCCCTTGGAAGACAGTTAAACCCCGTTATATTCCTGATAATGTGCATCGAGCTCCAAGAAATTATCGTCCCGCTTATGAGCATGAACATCGTATTCCATACGGGCAGTGGAAAAAACAATGGAAACATCGGAAAAAAATGGAGTATAGAGAAAGAACAGAAGACCGGTACGATGACCGTAGAGAAGAGAGAAGAGAAGACAGACGGGAAGATCGGAGAGAAGAAAAAAGGGGAAACAATCATGGTTATGGCCACGGTCACGGACATGGTCATGGTCACAATGATTAGAGACCTGTTTATAAATCTATACGCTTAACTCAGGATTATCAAAGGCTTCTTAAATAATTGGCGAATTTCAATTCTACTTTGCCTGAAACACAATTTGAAAAAAGCGATCCGCACGACTCCGGTTCCAAACGCTATGCTTTTTCCGTTGCGGCAGGAATATTGATAAGCCGAGTTGCCGGGCTTATTCGCGATCGCATCTTTGCACACTACTTTGGTAATTCGGATGCGGCAGATGCCTTTAAAGCAGCTTTCCGCATTCCCAATTTTCTTCAAAATCTGTTCGGAGAAGGAGTGCTCTCAGCTTCTTTTATTCCTGTCTATGCCGGACTTCTTGCGCATAAAGATAATGAAGAGGCAAGGCGCACAGCCGGAGCCATTGCGGCGATTTTGGCTCTGGTTATTTCGATCCTGGTGCTGATCGGAATTCTGACGACTCCTTATTTGATTGATATTATAGCGCCCGGATTTTCGGGAGAAAAGCGAGAACTGACTATACGCCTAGTAAAAATTCTCTTTCCAGGCGCAGGCTTTCTGGCATTTTCCGCCTGGTGCCTCGGCATCCTCAACAGCCATCGCCGTTTTTTCCTTTCATACACTGCCCCGGTTGTCTGGAACGCAACATTAATAGCGACTATGCTTTACTTCGGCAGCCGGTATCAGCAATATCCGCTTGCTGAAATCCTTGCATGGGGATCCGTGCTCGGCAGCGGCTTGCAGGTATGTGTGCAAATCCCTTCCGTATTGAAGATACTTAAAGGTCTATTCCTTTCTTTAAATTATCACTCAAGAAATGTTAAAACCGTTGTAGTCAACTTTGTCCCTGTTTTTGTAGGGCGGGGAGTTGTGCAGATCAGCGCATATGTTGATGCGCTTTTAGCCAGTTTACTGCCTACAGGCGCTGTTGCGGCTCTCACCTATGCTCAAACTATCTATATGCTTCCGGTAAGTCTTTTCGGGATGTCGGTTTCGGCTGCACAACTGCCGCTGATGTCCGGTGCGACAGGTAACGATCATGAGGTAGCAAATGCGCTTCGAACAAGGCTTGATTCAGGCCTCCGCCATATAGCCTTTTTTGTTTTGCCTTCGGTAGCCGCTTTTTTATTGATAGGCGATGTAATTGTGGCCGCCATCTATCAGACCGGGCAGTTTGTAAGAGCAGATGTTTTTTATGTTTGGGGAATTCTTGCCGGAGCAACGGTTGGCTTGCTGTCCTCAACTTTCGGGCGGCTTTATTCATCAGCCTATTACGCTCTGCGCGATACCAAAACTCCGCTTCGCTTTGCTATTTTGCGCGTTGTGCTTACTACGGTTTTAGGCTATCTCTGCGCAATTCCTCTACCATCGGCTATAGGGATTAATCCGCGTTGGGGCGTGGCAGGACTTACTATTTCCGCCGGGATATCTTCATGGGTCGAATTTATCCTTTTGCGGCGCAGCCTTAACCGCCGCATAGGACGCACCGGCCTTAAGGCGAGATATATTGCAAAACTTTGGATCGCAGCGCTAACAGCCGCAGCAGCAGGCTGGGGCCTGCGCAATTACTTTGCGCACCAATCTCCTATATTGCTTGCCGTTTTAGTGCTGCTTCCTTTTGCAACTGTATATTTTACTGTTTCTATGGCTCTTGGGCTTACGGATATCCGAACATTTTTCAGGCGTTTGATGGGGTAAAATAAGTTTTGCCCGGGCTAAAGGCGCCCGGATAAAAAATATGATATAATTGAATGAGATTAACATAGGCGAGCTTATGACCTTGAGCGATATTATTGTAAATTACCTTGAAAAGTTTGATGTGAAATACGTTTTCAGCGTTCCTGGCGGACCGCTCGGCAAATTATATGATGCACTGATGCGCAGCCAAAAAAAAGGCGGTCCCAGATCAATTCTTGCTAGGCACGAAAGCGGCGCGGCATTTATGGCGGACGGATATGCTCGGGAAACCGGAAAACTTGGTGTATGCTGCGCAACTACCGGGCCCGGTGCAACCAATCTGATTACCGGAGTTGCGGAAGCCTATGCGGATCATGTTCCTTTACTAGTAATTACCGCTCAAACTATGATGTCAAATTTCAGCCGGGGAAGTTTTCAGGAATCATCAGCAGATGCTATTGATATAGTAGGCATGTTTGAGCACTGCACACGCTATAACTCACTTGTTTCGCATCCGGATCAGCTGGAAAACAAACTGGCTGCCGCCTTAACAACAGCTTTTAATGAACCCAAAGGGCCTGTACATTTGAGCGTGCCGATAGATATTTTGTCCCATCCTGCAAACAAATCTATTAATTTCGAAAAGCTGCATTATTTGTTGGGCGGGCCTGCTTCGATCGTTGATTTTGATGCATTGGAGAGGCTTTGTATGGAATTGCTGGATGCATTGAACCGGAACAGACGCATCGTGCTGCTGGTTGGCCATGATTGCGGGGGTGCTGCCCGTGAGATCATCAATTTTGCGGAAAAGATCGGGGCAAATATTGTATCGACACAGCGCGGTAAAGCATGGATCAATCCCTATCATCCACAATATCGCGGTGTATTCGGTTTTTGCGGCCACATAACAGCCAGACAAACGCTGGCCGATGAATCTGTAAGCCTGATACTGGCCGTAGGAACCAGTCTCAATGAATGGTCAACAGGAGGATGGGATCCGGTGCTTATGAACGAAAGATTGGTACATATTCATAATTCAAAAAAAGCCTTTGCGCGTTCTCCCATGGCTCGTTTGCATGTTTATGGCACAATCCGCACAATATTTAATAAACTAGTATCGTTTATTGAAAGTGCAAGGCAAGAAAAAAAACTGCATGTTTCATCTGGTGCAAGTGTATCGGTAAAGGATACAATTTCCTATCTTCCTCCCCAGATCGAAGTAAAATCTCCGGAGCGCTGTCAAAAAGATAAGACATATTCGCCTATAAAACCGCAACTCGTGTTTCGTGAAATCATTGAGCGGTTTCCGCCTGAAACACGTTTTCTCATTGACAACAGCAACAGCGTGCCCTGGATGATCCACTATTTCTTTCATAAGCATCCGGAAAACTGCCATCTGTCAATAGGATTTGCTTCTATGGGCTGGGCAATCGGAGCATCGGTTGGCGTTGCTCTCGGCAAACCAAATGTTCCTGTGGTCTGTTTTACGGGCGACGGCTGCTTTTTGATGAGCGGGCAGGAAATCACTGTGGCGGTTCAGGAAAAATTGCCTGTGATTTTTGTGATATTGAATGACAGTGCCTATGGTATGATAAAGCACGGCCATCGGTTAGCAGGCGCCGAACCGGTCGATTTTTCGATTCCGCCTGTTGATTTTTGCATGATGGCTGAAGCAGTAGGGGCAAAAGCCTATGCTTTACGTAGCACTGAAGATTTTGATAAAATAGATTATAAAGAACTATTCAAACAAAATGGTCCCACTTTATTGGACATTTATATTGACCCTGAAGAACAACCGCCTTTAGGCATGGTGTAGTAAATGCAGTGCTATAGCACGGTACCGGTTAAAATGCTTTTGCATCTTTTCTGTCAGAATCTCCGGTGGTGTAAGTATCAATTCGTTATCCAAAAGCTTTTGCAGAAAATAATCATCCGTGCGGTAATTTTCATAAACATTTTGCCGGGAAATAATCCGGATAAAACACCTAAACGCTGAGTCGCGTTCCTTAAGCGGACCGGAATAGAATGCAAAATTAAATGTGGAAAGCCCCATATCAGCATACCCGCAAAGCACATTGACCAGACCCTTGGCCAGTGCGCTGATATCGGATGTATCCATTTCTAAAAAACTGTGCCTTTCCGGCAGCATCCCAATGATCTCATTGGCGCCGGAAGGTGAAAAAGAAGCCACCCAGTCCACCGGGCCGGTGGCGCCGATATATCGTTTACCGATTGTCTTTTCCATTTCCAAAAGATCAGTCCAAAAGCAGGTATGATTTTCTTTAAGGTATCGCCGGCTGCAATCCAGTATTTTTTCAAGATAAGTAAATGGAAGATCTCCGCCCACCATCTGGAAATGAGGATGAGCGATACTGGCGCCTGCCGGACCAAGGTAGTTTCCATTAACCGCCAGGTAGTTAACGCCGTCCTTTGCTTTTAAAAGCAGTTTTGTCAGTTCAAAAGTAGTAAGAAAGGCGTCTGAGACTGCTTTGGGATTAAAACCCGGCAAAGGCACATAATGCTTTTTACCTACCCTGATAACCGCATGAACCTGGGCAGCCGGAAAAATATTCGGAAACAGCACTGCCTCGCCAATCTCAATGCGTCCTTCCGGGACAATATCTGCAGGATAACTTGGCGTTATCTCTTTCCATGCATCTCCGCATAAAAAACATCTGGACTCGCTTTCTTTAGCCATTTTTTCTATTAAATTCATGTCGCTTTTTCCGTAAAACATGGCTACTTTATCTTCAAGCCTCGGGTTGAATACACTCTGGGCGCCGGTCAGCGGGTCTTTTCGGATTTCGAGTTCCTGGGTATCAAGTTCATTATTCATCATGGGATTGTGGATAACGGATTTCTGGATGTGTTTAAAAAATGTTATCTTCTCAGTCATAAAAGGCCTCCTTATTGATTTCACATGTTTTTGAAAGCCATCAGTGTTTAAAACTCCTTTGACCTGTATAAACCATAGCAACTCCGGCTTCATTGCATGCTTCTATGGATTGATAGTCGTTTTCGGAACCTCCCGGTTGTATAACACAGCAAATCCCTTCCCTGATTCCCACATCAACTCCGTCTCTGAAAGGGAAAAAAGCGTCACTGACCATAGCAGCTCCTATAAGACCGCCTTTTTCATTTGCTACTCTTTGATCAATTTCCACTTTTTTATCCTTATCATTAAAATCATTATATGAGATTCCATGTTTTTCAAAGCAGTATCTGTCGGCGAGCTTTCTGTAAGCTTTATCCCTTGCAATCTCTGCAACACCAACTCTATCCTGCTCTCCGGTTCCTATCCCGACAGTTACTTTGTCCCTGACATATATAACAGAATTAGAAGTTATTCCCGATTCAACCAGCCAGCCGAAAAGCATATCCTCATATTCTTTTTCCGTAGGCTCCCTGTTAATATTATAGGTTTTCCCTTTGAAAGTACATTCTGCAAGGCGAAGATCTTTTTTTGAACGCGCCTGGGGCACAAAAGACCACTGGGCTACAATACCTCCGTCAATAAGACTTTTAAATTCAACAAACCTTTCGCCGACAAAAGTGTGGAGTTTTTCAATGTTTCCTATCTTTATCACTCTTAGGTTTTTCTTCTTTGCAAAAATATCCATAACACCATCTTCAAACTCGGGAGCAACTACTACCTCTGCGTATTGCATGCTGATTGCTTCTGCTGTAGATGAGTCAACAGAGCGGTTTAATGCGATACAGCCTCCGAAAGCCGCAATCCTGTCCGCGATATTTGCTTTTAAGTAGGCGTCAACCAATTCGTCGGAAAGAGCAACTCCACAAGGGTTATTGTGCTTAACTATTACCGCTGCCGGCTGATCAACAAAATATCTTAAAATATTTAAAGCATTGTCGGCATCGGTTAAATTTGTCTTTCCGGGGTGCTTGCCGGACTGAAGAAGTTCGGCATCCGAAACAAGATATTTTCCAGGAAGAATAGTTCCTGTTTCACCCAAAACCAGATTACCATTTACAAGCTTGTAAAGAGCTGCCTCCTGGCCCGGATTCTCACCATATCTTAAGCCTTTTCTGATGTTATCTATAGTCCATGCTACTTTTTCATAAAACAATGTCTGTCTTTTATCGCGATCAACAAAACTTATTTCCATTGCAGGCGGAAAATGGTCATCCATTATGATTTTATACATTTTTTTCAGATCTTCGGTCATTTATTTCCCCTTAAAATTTATAGCACCTGCTCATTTCTTCATATGTTTTTTCTGAAAGAAAACCGGCAATTGTTCTGTCATATTCTGCCGTGTGAGCAAAAGCTTTTTTGGCAAGCTCAAAACGTCTTTTTAGTGAAATGGCATTATTATTTTCTATAAGCTTGGTTATTATACCTGAATAGTCTTTGGGATCGACTACTGAAGCCACTCTGAGATAGTTTTTTGCTGAAGCCCTTATCATACAGGGCCCTCCTATATCAATGTTTCCGCGGGCATCTTCCACTGTAACGCCCTGCTTCGATATTGTCTCTTTAAAAGGATAAAGATTAACAACAACCATATCTATGGTAACGCTTTTTGTTCTCTCAAGATCTGTTTTATGCGCTTCATTGTATGTTTCAGTGAGGATGCCAAGATATATCTTAAAGTCCAGAGTCTTTACAAGACCGCCCTGTGTTTCGGGCTGGCCGGTATAATCGGAAACCTGAGCAAGACATCTATCTTTTTCTCCGAGAATTTCTTTTAGTCTGGCAAATGTGCCCCCGGTAGAAAATATTTTAACATCGGGATTTATTTCTACCAGTTTCGGAATAAATGTCTCAAGATTCTTTTTGTCTGAAACACTTACAAGCACGTTATTTATTTTGACCAGGTCATCTATTTTTTCAACTATATTGATGCTCATAAAATCTACCTCTTTCCATCGTATTCTTCTATGAAACGTTCAAAAAACTCCTCCATGAAAGCATGACGCTTTTCTGCATACTTTTTGCCTTCGCGGGTCAATATCCTTTCTCTGATCTTGCAAAGCTTAATCTTGTATTCCCTGAAGCCGGTATCTTCTTTTGTATATGGCTTTGTGTCTTCAATTTTAATGTCCGGATTATGAAGCCTCGCCCCGACTTCTCCTGCAAATAAAAAAGCTCTTGCAACTCCCACAGCTCCTATTGCATCTATCTTATCCGCATCAAACAATACTTTAGCTTCGCCGGTTTCAGGCGTGCAATTTCCTCTGAAACGATGAGACCTTATGCAATGAATAATATTTTCTTTCCGGTTTTTCGAAAGAGAAAGTTCCTGTATAATGGGCCATGCCATCTCGGCGCCTTTTTCGGCATGGCATATCGTTCCAAAACTTGCGTCCTGTTCGGCTCTGCCTATATCATGTAAAAGAGCGGCGGCTATAAGTACACCCATGTCAGCTTTTTCCGCAGGGCCTATGCGCTCACATAAACTGCATACCCTTAGGGTATGTTCCCAGTCATGGCTTGATTTAGCGCCGTCGAAAAATTTTTCCGCCTTTTCTCTTACATAATCCTTTATATTCATATACTCTGCTGCCTGTGCTTACGATTATTCCCCAAAAAACTATTCCAAACTCATAAGAGCTTCCCAGCGTTCATGTTCCGTAGAAACAGAAAATCCTTTTTCTTTTAAAACAGATATCATATTTGGATGATTAAATCTCAAATATGGGTTGGCCTTGAATTCATCTTCAAGCGTTGAAGAAACAAGAAGAGGATCATATTTTTTCATAAATGTTTTAATATAATCATTTTCCGGTTCAATTACTCCTGCAGATTCCATGGCATACTCATAGTAATCATGACCTGCATATATAACGGTATTTTCCGGGAAAGCCATGAGTTTTTTTATTGAATTGAAAAACAATAAAATATCGCCCGTAAAGCAATTGCCTATAGTCCCGTTAAACAAAGTA
>DYJH01000036.1 GCA_020723255.1 Desulfonema limicola
GGGAATGGAATGTTTGCATAGAGATATTCCTGATGATGATGGGGTAAAATGTTTGTGGAAAAATCCAAATGCGTTTACCCTGAATGGAAAAAGAATCTGATAAACCATAAAAAGTTGGAAAATACCTTTTTGTCATTCCGGCGAAAGCCGGGCACGAAGTAAAGCTTTAGCGCTATTCAGCAAATTCAATTAATTCTGGATGCCGGATCGAGTCCGGCATGACGGTTTAGGGCCTTTTTGCTGAATCGTCAACATTTAATGGAGGATATACTCATGTCGGATATCATAAACGTTATATCAGATAGAAGAAGTATAAGGACATATGAACAAAGAGATGTTCCGGAGGAAAAATTAAATACAATCTTGGAAGCCGTAAGATGGTCTCCTTCTTGGGCAAATACCCAGTGCTGGGAATTGATTGTAACAAGAGATAAGACTATAAAAGAAAATCTGAGAGAGACTCTTTTTCCCAAAAATCCGGCTGCGAATGCAATAACACAGGCGCCTTTAATTTTTGCTGTTTGCGGTAAATTGAACTCATCGGGATATTACAATGGTGTAGCACCGACAAAATTTGGGGACTGGTTCATGTTTGATCTTGGAATTTTAACTCAGACTCTTTGTCTTACAGCACATGAACTCGGTTTAGGCACGGTCATAGTAGGACTTTTCGATCATGACAAGGCTAAAAAGGTAATAAACGTGCCGGACGGTTACGAACTTGTTGCTCTTATCCCTGTCGGATATCCGGCAAAATCAAGCTCTGCCCCAAAGAGAAAAGAACTTAATGATTTTGTACATTATAATACTTTTTAGTGATCTTCCGTACGATATGTTTTGGAAACCGGTTAGACAGCGGTCTAAAAGCTTACAGCATTTTTCCAAGTAGAGAAATAGAAGTTTGCCTTTTAAACTTCTATCCTTTTTTATTAAGTATTTAAATTCTTAACGGTTTTGATTAAAAAAGCTTTAACCTGTTCGAATTCAACTGTTTTGTCATTTTTGAAATTAATCGGTTCACTAGTAATATCCGCAAAATAAACCAGGCTTTTCAGGATCAGGTTGGTATCGATATCCTGAAATTTTTTTTGCGCCAGTTCCAATAGATCGTTTAGTTTATGCGTCTGCAGAATGAAATACAGATCAATATAGTCTTTGTTGCTGGCCCGGTTCAAGATAGCGGACATCTTCATGGCGGCAATATCTTCTGTTGCGGCCAGGCATAGATATTTTTCGTATATTTTTTCTTTTATCAGCGGATAGTTATAACCAATAAAACTGAGTAATATTTCATTGTCAGCCAGAACGGTAAGCGTATTATTTTCTTCCTGGATTTTTGTCAGTTTGTATGCATTTAAATCTTTTTTTATTTTTTGGAACTGCTGTTGCGTATCAAAATCGCCGGTTTTAAAAAAATCAAAATCAACGCTATCCCGATGACCGATTTGCAAAGCAAGGGCTGTGCCGCCAGCCAAATAAAATTCATTTTTAAGCTGAGCGAGCCGTGGCAATAAGTCCTGTCTTTTTTTATCCAAGATGCCGTAAAACATGTTTAGCCGTTTGCGGCCGAATATCAAAAATGATCGACCAGTAATTCAATGATTTTTCGCTCCATTCGCCAGGCAGAGGGTTTTCGACCTGCTTTTTGATTTCAGCTTTATCATATATCTTAAATAATAAATCAGTAGCTTCTTTTGTGCCAAGATTTAACACATTGGTGATTATCCGTTTTTTATCTTTTTCCAAATCGATCTGCCCTAAATCGTAAGACCATAAAAACGGCTTGAATTTGGCCAATATTTCTTGTTTTTCCTGTTTCATAATATAAAATATTTTATCATATTTTGAAATGATAATCAATCACTGGAGACAACATATATTTTGTAATTTTAAAAATAAAAGGCCGCCCTTTTTCAAGAGCGGCCTTCATAATATCTAATACAACTATGTTTACTTTTCCTTTACCTTTAAATCAGGGGAACAATCAACAGAGCAACGATATTGATAACCTTGATCATCGGGTTAATGGCTGGGCCGGCTGTATCCTTGTAAGGATCGCCTACTGTATCGCCTGTAACTGATGCTTTGTGACCATCACTGCCTTTTTTGTGTACAACACCCTTGTCATCTGTAACGCCGTCTTCAAAGGATTTTTTGGCATTATCCCATGCACCGCCGCCGCTTGTCATAGCTATTGCCTGGAAAAGCCCGGTCAAGATGCTTCCGATAAGAACTCCGCCGAGAGCTTGCCTGCCGAGGAAAACACCAACCAGAATAGGAACAACAACCGGGATAAGAGCAGGAACCATCATCTGCCTGATAGCGCCTTTTGTTACGATATCAACGCACTTGCCGTATTCAGGTTTCGCCTTATATTCCATAATTCCCGGGATTTCACGGAACTGTCTCCTAACCTCTTCAACAATGCTTCCTGCTGCTTTTCCAACAGCTTCCATAAGAAGAGATCCGAAATAATAAGGAAGCAGGCCGCCTATGAAAAGACCGGCAAGAACCATCGGATTTGAAATGTCAAAAATAATTGTAGCCCCAAATGAACGTGAGTATTCGGCAAAAAGGACAAGAGCCGCAAGTCCGGCTGAACCTATAGCATAACCCTTTGTTACAGCTTTTGTTGTATTTCCGACTGCATCCAGCGGATCTGTGATGTTGCGGATCTCTTCAGGCAGTTCGGACATTTCGGCGATACCGCCTGCATTATCGGTAATAGGACCATAAGAGTCGATAGCAACAACGATGCCAGTCATCGAAAGCATGGAAACAGCGGCAAGGGCTATAGCAAAAAGACCGCCTTTAGCAGCATCTTCTGCTCCGGAAAACCCTCCGCCTAATGCATAGGAACCAAGAATTGCTAATACTATTACTATAACCGGCGCAGCGGTTGATTTCATGCTTACCGCGAGACCTGCGATAACGTTTGTTCCATGACCGGTAAGACTGGCTTTTGCAATATGTTGTACCGGACTATATTCTTTGGCTGTAAAATATTCTGTGATAACAACAATCAGACCTGTCAAGACTAGGCCGATTAGCGCCATCAGAAAAACGTTCATCTGAGTGAACGACGGATATGCAGCAAGTGTCTCTTCCGGCAATGTTTTCAGGAAAAAGCCTGTCACAACATAAAATGCCACAGCGGCAAGTATGCCTGAAACAGCAAGCCCTTTGTATAATGCGCCCATGATATATTGTTTTTTGCCGAGCTTTACTGCAAATGTTCCGATAATTGAAGCAATAATTGAGATTCCGCCAAGCATCAACGGAAATTCAATCCAGGGACTGTCGGCGCCGAAAACCGTTTTTGCAAGCAGCATAGCAGCAACAAGAGTAACGGTATATGTTTCATAAAGGTCAGCCGCCATGCCTGCGCAATCACCTACGTTGTCCCCGACATTATCAGCTATAACCGCCGGGTTTCTAGGATCATCTTCAGGAATTCCGGCCTCAACTTTGCCTACCAGGTCAGCTCCAACATCGGCAGCTTTTGTATAAATACCGCCTGCAATACGGGCAAAAACGCTCATAAGGGAGCATCCGAATCCAAGCCCCACAAGAGCATGTGATGCATGTTCCGGATCATATGATTTTGCTACGAAATAAAAACCGGCTAGTCCTATAATTCCAAGACCAACAACCATAACTCCTGTTACCGAGCCGCCCTTGAAGGCGAGACCAAGAGCAGCCTGAAGACCTCTGCTTGCAGCCTGTGTTGTTCGTACGTTTGCTCTTACAGTTACCCACATGCCAACAAAGCCTGCCAGCGCCGAACCAACAGTGCCAACAATAAAACCAATGGCCGTCCACATGCCAAGACCAAATGCAGCGATAAGGACAACAAGAATTACAGCAACTATCGCTACGGTTTTATATTCACGTGCAAGAAATGCATATGCGCCCTCTTTAATAGCATTTGATATCTCCTGCATTTTGGCGCTTCCTGCGTCCTGTTTTGACACCCACATTGCAGTTATTATTGCGTATATAACGCCTAATATACCGCATCCTAATGCAAAAATTATAGTTGAACTCATTTAAAACCCCCTTTACTGTTTATTTGTTGATCATAGTAAAAAAAGAAAAAACCTACTGAGACTTCACCTCCTCCATATATTTTTTTATTTTCATTTTCTAATTCTTCTTAAATTATCATTATGATGATAATATATTACTTTACAATGGCCAGAATATATAGGAAAGTTAAACCTATATGTCAACCTTTTTCTGCTGTGAGATGTTGTTATGAAACAATCGGCCCGTATAAGGAAAATAATAAATACTTTAGAAGAAAAATATCCGGAGGTTAAAACCCAGCTAAATTATAATACTCCTTTTGAACTTCTAATAGCCACTATACTTTCCGCACAATGTACGGATAAACAGGTCAATATTGTTACAAAAAAATTATTTAACCAACTTAAAACTCCTTATGATTTTGCAGAAGCATCTGATGAAATTATTGAGAAACTGATAAAAACAACAGGTTTTTTTAGAAATAAGGCCAGGAATATAAAAAATTGTTCTAAAAGCATAATAAAAAAATATAATGGCAGAGTGCCGGACTCGCTTGAAGAACTGACCAGCCTGCCTGGTGTTGGGCGCAAAACCGCAAATGTTGTCCTTGGAGCTGCATTTGGTATTCCCGGAATAGTTGTTGATACCCATGTTTCGCGGATTTCTCAACGTCTTAATCTGTCAGACAATAAGTATCCGGTAAAAATAGAATTCGATCTTATGAAAATAATACCCCAGAGGCAATGGAATGATTTTTGTCTGAGACTCATCTATTTCGGCAGAGAGATATGCAGGGCAAGAAAACCTTCGTGCCCGGTTTGTCCTATAACAAATTTTTGTGACTACAAGCATAAAACGGAATGATCTTTAATGCGACTTGTTATAAATATACTGGCAATTATTTTTTTTTGTTACTCCCTTTACTGCGGCTTTTTGTTTTTTATGCAAAGGCGGCTTGTTTTTCCACGCTTTTTGATAAATACCGATACCGAAAAAGTTCAAATTATACCGGGAATCGAAAAAAAAATTCTTCACACCGGATCGGGAAAAGTTGAGATGTGGTATATCCCGCCGGTTAATATATTATCGGACAAACTTTCGCCGGCTGTAATTTTTGCGCATGGCAACGCGGAATTGATTGATATCTTGCCTGAAGAACTTAAAGAGTTTTCAAACCTTGGTGTAGGAGCATTGCTTGTGGAATATCCCGGTTATGGGCGTTCGGAAGGCTCTCCGTCGCAGCAAAGCATAACCGAAGCGTTTATTCTTGCATATGATTATCTTACCGCAAGAAATGATATAGATGCTTCACGAATAATTTTTGCAGGACGTTCAATAGGTGGGGGAGCCGTTTGCGCTCTTTCCGAAAAACGCACTCCGGCTGCAATTATTCTTATGTCCACATTTACCAGCCTCAGACCCTATGCTTTAAAATTTTTTGCTCCTGGTTGTTTGATGCGGGATAAGTTTGATAATCTCAAAACTATTAGGTCTTATAACGGTCCGGTGCTTATTACACATGGGAAAAATGACGAAATTATACCTTATAGCCATGGAATTGCTCTTTCAAAAGTTGCAAAAAATTGCACAATGATTACCTATGATTCCGGCCATAATGATTTTCCACCAGATCCTGTATTCTTCTGGAAAGATATAAAAAAATTTCTAATAAAATCAGGGATAATTTGTTAATTTGACAATATTTTGTAATTATCTTATATTACGAATTATGAAATCAATTACAAAGCATAGTAAATGGTGATAGAAAAGACATCTATATAACATATTTTTGTTATTCTAAAAGAATATTGAGAGGGAAAAACATGAAAGTACTTGTAAGCGATAATCTGGATCAGATTGGAATACAGATGTTTAAGAATGAAGATGGAATCGAAGTTGAATTTAAACCCGGCCTGTCTCCCGAAGAGCTTAAAAAAATTATTGGTGATTATGATGCCCTTGCAATAAGGAGCGCCACAAAAGTCACAGCCGATCTTTTAAGTGCGGCAAAGCGCCTTAAGGTGGTTGGCCGGGCCGGAATTGGCCTTGATAATGTCGATATCCCTGCCGCTACCAAACATGGCGTGATTGTGATGAACACTCCGGGTGGTAATGTTATTACAACCGCAGAACATGCTATTGCAATGATGATGTCTATGACAAGAAACATCCCCTGGGGAACCGCTTCTCTTAAGGCCGGAAAATGGGAAAAGAAGAACCTTGAAGGACGCGAGCTCTACAATAAAGTTCTTGGCGTAATCGGCTTTGGAAAGATAGGTTCTATTGTTGCCGACCGTGCGCGAGGCCTTAAAATGCAGGTTGTTGTATATGATCCTTTTGTTACTACCGAACAAATTGAAAAAGCAGGATATACAAGCATCAGTCTTGATGAGTTGTACGCAAAAGCTGATTATATAACCATTCATGTTCCGAAGCTTAAAGATACTTCGAATCTTATTAATGAAGATGCATTTGATAAGATGAAAAACGGCGTAATGATCATAAACTGCGCCAGAGGCGGGATTGTCAATGAAACCGACCTGTATAATGCCATAAGATCAGGCAAGGTTGCAGGAGCTGCGCTGGATGTTTTTGAAAAAGAGCCTCCCGGCGCTTCTCCTCTGTTTGAGCTGGACAGGGTTATATGCACGCCGCATCTTGGCGCCTCTACTCAGGAAGCCCAGGCGAATGTTGCCGCCGCTGTTGCCGGCCAGATAATTGACTATTTAAAATACGGAACTATTATTAATGCAGTAAATGTACCTTCAGTCACGGGCGAGCTTTTGAAAAAAATCGGGCCGTTTTTATCGCTTGCCGATAAGATGGGAAGCTTGCTTGCCCAGCTTTCAAAAGGACCCTTTAAGGAAATTATCATCGAATACACAGGTAATTTCGAAGGGCTTAACATGTCTCCTGTTTCTACAGCAGTTTTAAGGGGACTGCTTGTGCCTGTTGTAAAAGATGATGTTAATTTTGTTAACGCCAATTTTATTGCAAAGGAACGAGGCATAAAGATTACAGAAACCGTAACAGACGAATCAGAAGACTTTATAAATCTTATTACCGTAAAAGGCATTTCGTCGGATAAAACTTTTGTAGTTGCAGGAACTATTTTCGGGAAGAAAGAACCAAGAATTGTCAGAATAAACAATTTCAGGCTTGAGATGCATCCGGGTGGACATCTTGCTCTTGTCCATAATCTTGATAAGCCCGGCGCAATCGGAAGCATTGGAACCGTTCTCGGCAACAATAATATTAATATAGGAAGAATGCAGGTTGGGCAGGAAGAGGAAGGAGAGAGAAATATTATATTGCTTAAAACCGATTTGCCTATTCCCGATCATGTGCTTGAAGAACTAAAAGCGCTACCGCTTGTTAAAACTGTTACTTTGCTTGAGCTTTAATGGTAAAGGAGAATTGCTATGCAGGAAGAAAAAAAACAAGATTTTACTGTAAAAGACCGGAGAATTTTTTCTCAGGAAAATGAAAATATTGATAGTAAAAATGAAGATACGAAAAAGGCTGAAGACACAATAAAACAAAAGTCAAAAGAAAGCGAGCCTGCGGTTGAAAAAAAAGACAAAGAAGCTGATCAAACATGTTTGCCCGAAATTAATTTTCCTACCTTTATTATGTCTTTGAATGCATCCGCACTTGTAAATCTTGGTCTTTTTGAAAACCCTGCCACAGGTAATAAAGAAATAAATTTAGCCCTTGCGAAACAGACCATAGATATTTTAAGTATGCTGGAAGAAAAAACCAGAGGAAATTTATCAAAAGATGAAGAGAGTATGCTAAAAAGCATACTTTATGATTTAAGAATTATTTATGTGAAAGAAAAGAAATAAAAAGTGTAAATATCAAAGGAGATGCAAATGTGGTTGAAAACAATTACCGCGATTAAAAGGCACAAAACATTTTTTACCGTTTTATTCCTTGCTTCAATTATTTTGGGAATTTCATGTTTCAACTCTGTTTCAGACGGTAAAACAAAACAAAATGATAAAGATACAATTGAAAATGCGCCTGCTTTCAATAAAAGCAACAACCCTATAGAAACACAAATGGTGCCAGAAAGTTTTAGCAATCTTGCCGAAATGGCAAGTCCGGCAGTTGTTAATATACAAACAGTCAGAACTGCTAAAACAAAAAATATGTTCCGCCAGTTTAACAGGAGCCCATTTGGCGATGATGACCCAATGGAAGATTTTTTCAATAAATTCTTCGGTCCAAACCAGCAGAAGGAATTTAAACAGCGCAGCCTCGGCTCAGGATTTATAATCGATAAAGAAGGATACATAGTTACGAACAACCATGTAGTGCAAGACTCTGACAAAATAAAGGTTATATTAAAAAACGAAAAAGAATATAATGCGGAAATTATAGGACGTGATCCAAATACCGATCTTGCCCTTATTAAAATAAAAACTGAAAACAGCCTTCCCGTTTTAAAGCTTGGCAATTCTGATGCCTTGAAAGTAGGCCAGTGGGTAGTCGCAATAGGGAGTCCTTTCGGTTTGGAGCACACCGTTACTGCCGGAATAGTAAGCGCAAAGGGAAGAGTTATAGGTTCAGGCCCTTATGATGATTATATCCAGACCGATGCTTCTATCAATCCAGGCAACAGTGGCGGTCCTCTGTTAAATATGAATGGGGAAGTTATTGGTATAAATACTATTATAATTGCCGGAGGACAGGGTATCGGTTTTGCGATTCCAATAAATCTTGCCAAGGGAATCGTTGAACAGTTGAAAAAATATGGCGATGTCACAAGAGGATGGGTTGGTATCACTATCCAAGATTTGCCGGCAGATTTATCTAATTATCTTGGTATTGAAGGTAAAAAAGGTGTTCTTGTTTCCGATGTCATACCCGGTGATCCTGCCGATAAAGCAGGAATAAAACCTAAGGATATTATCACCGAGATTAACGGACAAAATATTGACTCAAGCAGGACTCTTTTAAAAATTGTTGCCGGAATGAGTGTCGGCAAAAATGTAAAAATTAAAATTTTACGCGACGGCAAGGAAAAGATAGTTAATGTTGAAATAGCTAAAAGAATGGATGAAAAAATAGCCTCAGCCAGAGATTCCTTAAAGGGTGAGGTAAGTGATATTGGTATCCGTGTTGCCAATCTTACTCCGGAGATAGCACGGCGGTTCGATATTTCTGAAAAAGAAGGCATTATTGTTGTTGCGGTTGATCCGGATGGCAAAGCCGCGGAGGCCGGAATAGTTTCCGGAGATATTATTAAAGAGATAAATCACTACCCCGTGAAATCTGTAAAAGAATATGCTGACGTGCTGAATAAGATAAAAAAAGATAAGACTTTAGAAATTTTCTTATGGAGAGATAACATAGGGTATATATTAGTAAAAATTTCAAAATAATGTATAAGGCAGTATTAATTGAAAATACTTTCTCCGGCGAAAGTCAATCTGTTCTTGCATGTTTTGGGGAAAAGGCCCGATGGATATCATGATATTGCAACATTATTATGCTGTGTGGGCATATATGATACGTTACATGTTAATCTTGGCAATGGATCATCTTCTCTAACATGCACTGATCCAGAAATTCCATGCGATGAAAAGAATCATGCGTTAAAAGCTTCAATACTTTTTTTAAAGAAATTAAAAAAGAATATAGGGATTAAGATACATATAGAGAAAAATATTCCTTCCGGCGCAGGGCTTGGGGGTGGAAGCAGCAATGCTGCTTCCGTATTATCCGCTTTAAACAGCTGCTTCGGCAATCCGTTTTCAATGGAAGAAATGATTTCCATGGGTCTTGAGATAGGTGCGGATGTACCTTTTTTTCTATTTAAAAAACCTGCTTTTGCCACAGGTATAGGCGATAAGCTTGAAGAATATCCCTTAAAATTGCCTTATAAGGTACTGATAGTATATCCAGGATTTGGCGTATCTACTGCAGATGTGTATAAAAAGCTGAATTTAAGATTGACAAACTGTAAAAAAAAACTTAAGAGCTTATCCCTCAAACGGGAATTTGATGCACAGCTTCTTCATAATGATCTTGAGCATGTTACTGCTTCAATGTATCCTGAAATATATAAGGTTAAAAAGGCTATATCAAAGCAGGGAGCTGCAGGCGTTCTTATGTCCGGGAGCGGATCTTCGGTTTTTGGCCTTTTCCCAAATATTGATAAAGCAACAAAAGCAGGCAAGGCTCTTTCGCCAAACAAAGGATGGCGGGTTTTTGTTGCGGATTTATTAAATTGATGGACTCGTAAATAGTCGGAAAACACCACTTTTCGTCATACCAGCGAAAGCCGGTATCCAGTGAATTCAATGCGTTCTGGATGCCGGATCAAGTCCGGCATGACGGTTTAGGAAATTTTTACGGAACCATCATTAAATTGAAATTAGTCCTATATTGTTTTGGGGTGTCGTCAAGCGGTAAGACTCAGGATTTTGGTTCCTGCATTCGGGGGTTCGAATCCTCCCACCCCAACCATTATTTTTTAGAATAACTGATGGATTTGTTTTCCGGCTTAATAATTCACCGTAATTAATGATATGTTGGAATAAATAATGAATGATTATGTGATATTTACTGGCAATTCAAGCGCTGATTTGTCCAATAAAATATGTAGCTATCTTAAAATCCCTCTTGGGGATGCCAAAGTTAAAACTTTCAGCGACGGGGAGATACAGATCGAAATAAACGAAAACGTCAGATCTAAAGACGTTTTCGTAGTACAATCAACATGCGCTCCTGTTAATGACAATCTTGTTGAGTTGCTTCTGATGATTGATGCGCTGAAGCGTTCTTCAGCAAGAAGAATAACTGCTGTTATACCTTATTACGGTTATGCTAGGCAGGATAAAAAAGTTGCCCCTCGCGTCCCTATAAGCGCTAAACTGATTGCCGATCTGCTTACTGTTGCCGGAACAAACAGGGTTATTACAATGGATTTGCACGCGGGTCAAATTCAGGGTTTTTTTAATATTCCTGTGGATAATTTGTTTGCGGCCCCTGTAATTATAGATTATATAAAAAATAATTTTGAGAACAATATTGTAATTGTTTCTCCGGATGCAGGTGGTGCCGAAAGAGCGAGAGCTTATGCCAAGCGTCTTAATTGTGATCTGGCTGTTATTGATAAACGCAGAGAAACCCCAAATAAAGTTAAAGGAATGTCAGTTATAGGAGATGTAAGTGAAAAAATTGCAATAATTATCGATGATATGGTGGATACAGCCGGAACCCTCACAGAAGCTGCTTCCGCAATTATTAAAAAAGGAGCAAAAGAAATTCATGCTTGTTGCTCGCATCCTGTTTTATCAGGCTTGGCAATTTCGCGCATAACTGATTCGTCCTTAAAAAGTCTTATTGTAACTGATACGATACCTTTAAGCAAAGAGGCCATTGAATGCAATAAAATAAAGGTCTTATCTATATATAAGCTTGTCGGTGAGGCTATAATTCGAAGTTATACCGGTGATTCCGTAACCTCTCTGTTTGTGTAAAAACAAGAGTTCCGAAGGAGGAAAATCTATTGGAGTTATTAAAACTTAAAGCAAAGTTAAGAGAATTTGCCGGCGATGGTCCGGCAAGAGTATTAAGGCGTAAAGGAGATATTCCGGCTGTTTTATATGGCCCGGGAAAAGATACGGTTTTATTATCCGTTTCAACCAAAGAGCTTGAAGATATATTAAAAAAAGCAAAAGTTGGACAGGTTCTGCTTAGTATTGAAATACAAAACGGCGCCTTGCATTCAAGAACAGCAATGATTAAGGAGTTGCAAATTCATCCGGTATCCAGAAAGTTCCTGCATGTAGATTTTTATGAAATTTCAATGGACAGGAAAATCAAGGTAAAGATCCCTGTGGTTACTAAAGGTGTTGCTAAGGGCATTGATTTTGGCGGAATGCTTCAGGTTATCAAGAGGGAGATTGAAGTGTTATGTTTACCTGTCGGAATTCCTGAATCAATTGAAGTTAACATTACCGAGCTTAACATTGGCGATTCCATTCATGTTAAAGATCTGGTTCTTCCTCAGGGAGTTGAAATTCCGGCTGATGTAAATTATACAATAGTTACAATTCTTTCTACAAAGGCTGAAGAAAAAGCTTCAGAGGGTGAAGAAGAAGCGGGAGAAGAAGCAACGGCTAAACAGGAAGCTAAATCAGGTGCATAAGAATAATAATTTGCCTTTGATCAAATAGGTTATGCCAGAAAAAAAAGTTTGCCTTATTGCAGGTTTGGGTAATCCAGGCAACACATATACAAAAACCCGCCATAATGTCGGATTTATGGTAATTGATGAATTAGCTTATTCTTTTTCAATTCCAGTTGAGAAAAAAAAGTATGAAACAATATATGGGCGAGGGTTGGTAAAGGGGGTTGATGTTATACTGGTAAAACCTTTTGCATATATGAACAAAAGCGGACCTCCGGTTTATGCCATTTCTAATTTTTACAAAATTTCACTAAAGGATATATTGGTTATACATGATGATATAGATCTTTCTTTTGGAAGAATAAAAATATATCAAAAAGGGGGATCAGGCGGTCATAAAGGAATGAATTCTTTAATAGACACCTTTGGAAACGATAATATTCCCAGGCTTCGGATAGGCATAGGACGTTCCGAGACCGGAACTAGTGTTTCAGACTATGTTCTTGATGAATTTGACGAAAAAGAAAAAGATGAACTAAAACTTATAATTAGAACTGCCTGTGATACTGCGGTAACAATTCTTTATAACGGCATAGCAGAAGCAATGAACAAATTTAATGAAAAAAGAAATATTATTTTAGAACACTCTTGAGTTTTTGCTAAGCCGATCTTTTTAATAAGCTTATAACTTCTTGCATATCATCATGAAGAGGCGCTTCAAATTCCATTTTTTTATTTGTTGCAGGATGATCAAAACTAATTTTCCAGGCATGAAGCATATGCCTGCTTACCAGTATGGGCAATTCCTCTTTATTACTTGATTTAACAGATATTTTTGACCTATTGCCATAAACCTGGTCCCCAAGAACAGGATGTCTGATTGCCGCACAGTGAACACGTATCTGATGGGTGCGGCCGGTTTTAAGATCTACTTCCAGAAGCGTTACATCTTCAAAACGCTCAATAACTTTCCATAAAGTTTGTGCTATTTTAGGCTTGCGGGTTGAAATAGACATTTTTTTTCTGTCCGAAGGATGTCTTCCTATAGAAAGCATTATTGATCCTGTATCCTTTTCCATGTTTCCGCAAACAAGAGCAAGATATTTTTTTTTAACCCGCCTATCTTTAAACTGCAAACTAAGACTGGCATGTGAATTATCGTTTTTAGCAACAACAAGAACTCCTGATGTGTCTTTATCAAGCCTGTGAACAATACCAGGCCTTATCTCACCTCCTATACCGGTTAAATCGGGACAATGAAACAAAAGGGCATTTACAAGAGTTCCCGAATAATGACCTGGCGCCGGGTGCGCTACAATCCCCGGTTGTTTATTTATAACAATTATATCGGAATCTTCAAACAGAATTTTTAATTCAATAGGTTCCGGAAGATATAAAACAGGTGCAGGTTCAGGAATTGTTCCTGTGATTTTATCACCATGCTTTACTCTGTAGCTGGGTTTTTTTATTTGTTCCTGAACTCTTATATTCCCTTTAATGATAAGAGAAGAGACCATTGACCGCGAAGAGGATGGAAGAAAAGAGGATACGACTATATCAAGCCGTTTCCCGGAAGTAGATTCGTCCGCATAGACGATAAACTCATTTGAAGATATACTGTTTGAGCAGTTATTAGAAAGATATTGTATACAGTTACTTTGATTTAATTTTGGCTGCCGCCGGCAGATACCGGCGGTTTTTTGGTTCAACTGAATCTTTTTTTCCGGGAACATCTTTATTGTCCCGCTCTGTTATGTAAATTAATGTTTGGGGTTTTCTTGGGTAAACAAAGATTCTATTTCTGAAAATATTTTGTCTTCGCTTGTTTTTCTGGCGGTTGAAAGCTCTTTTACCAGAAGAGTCTGGGCAGTGTCGTAAAGCTTTCGTTCTCCAAAGGAAAGATCTTTTGTTAATTTTAAAAGATAAAGATCCCTGAATACTTCTGCTACATCATATAGTGAACCGGTTTTAATTTTGTCCATATATTCTCTGTATCTCCGATTCCATGTTTGTGTATCAACAGGAGTTTCTTTCTTGCTTTTCATGAAATCATAAATCTTCGGCACTTCACATTCACTTATTACATCCCTTAAACCGACAGAATCAACATTCCATGTCGGAATCATAATAACCATTCCGTTTTCTAAAACTTTTATAATATAGAAATCGTGCTTTTCCCCGTTTACAATTTTATTTTCAATAGCTTCTATACGCCCGACTCCGTGTGCCGGATATACAGCAAGATCGCCTACACGAAATTCCCGCACTTCTTTTCTTATAAAGTGCACTCCAGATCGCCTACCATTTATTTTTGCGTTCATATCGGTCGCAGCCGATACCGCGTTATAAGACCTACGCATGATGACTAACCTCTTTTTTCCTATTTTATTATTGTCAAAGATTAAACAAAGAAAACTCAGATAAAGGATAATATATAAGAGATTGATATCAAAAGAAATATTATGCATACACTGTGTTTTCACCTTTTTTCTATCCAAAACAAGCCGGTATAATTACACCCAATAAATATAATTAACATATTTTTTAGAATCTGGCAAGAAAATTACATTTTGGATACAGGATAACCGCATTTGGAATTTATCTAAAACTACATATAGGTAAATCAAGAGGAATTACTATTGGGTTTATGAAGGAGGAAGTCAACCTTTATTAAGAGGGAAAAATCACTTTAGGATGGTGTTGAATGTAGCGCACACAGAGTTTTTGGCGGGGACGACGAGACTTGAACTCGCGACTTCCGGCGTGACAGGCCGGCGCTCTAACCAATCTGAGCTACGCCCCCGTTTATGGCTTTCATCAAAACAATATTTCTGCTGGTAGGCGGAACAGGGATTGAACCTGTGACCCTCGGCTTGTAAGGCCGATGCTCTCCCAGCTGAGCTACCCGCCCATCTATTTCTTATATTTCTTTCAGGATTTGTTCCTTACGAGAATGAAGCATTTATCAATATGAATATATCTTGTCAAGTCCAAAATTGACGGACTTGTAAAAAGTCCGTCATAAGGCCGAGAGCGGTTATTAAATTAACGGGACTCTTTGTTTGTCATCTTGTTGGTTTTTGAAAGGAATCGCAAGAGAAACATCATTTTTTTTAAATAATGAATCGCCTTCAGCAAGAATCAAAGAGTGTGAAAGCACTTCATCCATGTGCTCGGCCAAAATAATTTCTACTTCTTTAAGAACAGTGTGAGGAATTTCTTTGAGATCTTTTTCATTTTCTTTTGGAATAATAACTTTTTTTATCATTCCTCTGTGAGCCGCAAGTATTTTTTCTTTTAACCCGCCTATAGGAAGAATACGCCCTCTTAAAGTAATTTCTCCGGTCATTGCAACATTGCTGTAAACCGGCCTTTTAGTCAGAGCCGAAACAATTGAAGTACACATGGAAATACCGGCTGAAGGACCATCTTTTGGGATAGCGCCTTCAGGGATATGTATATGCAGATCATTTTTTTTGTAAAAATCGTCGTCTATCATAAGGTTATCGGTACGTGAACGAACATAGCTCACAGCAGCCTGGGCGGATTCTTTCATTACATCGCCCAGCTTTCCAGTAATTGTTACCTCACCTTTTCCCGGCAATACAAGTGTTTCAACACAAAGAAGCTCCCCTCCTAATTGTGTCCAGGCTAGCCCTGTTACAAGCCCTATCTGGTCTTTTTCCTCGGCCTTTCCGTATCTGAACTTTTGCGGGCCCAAAAATTTAGAGATGGATGAAGAAGTAATATTAAAGGAGCATTTCCCTTTATCTTCCAAAACCTCACGCGCAATTTTTCTGCATATGGATGATATTTCACGTTCAAGATTTCTTACTCCGGCTTCTTTTGTATAATGGCGAATAATTGTATAAATGGAGTTTTTAGAAAAAGTTATATCCATGCCTTCCAGTCCGTTTCTTTCGATTTGTTTTTTCAACAAAAAGCCTTTTGCTATATGATATTTTTCAATTTCAGTATAACCGGGCAAGCGTATAATCTCCATCCTATCTTGCAGCGGAAGCGGTATATCCGGAAGTGTGTTTGCCGTAGTAACAAACAATATGTCTGAAAGATCATAATCAAGATCAAGGTAGTGATCATTGAAAGCATTATTCTGCTCGGGATCTAAAACTTCAAGAAGCGCGGCAGACGGGTCTCCTCTGAAATCCATGCTCATTTTATCAACTTCGTCGAGACAGAAAACAGGGTTGTTTACCCCTGCCTTTTTAAGAGATTGAATTATTTTGCCGGGCATTGCGCCTATGTATGTGCGGCGATGCCCTCTTATTTCAGCTTCATCACGGACTCCGCCTAAAGACAGGCGCACAAAATTTCTACCCGTTGCTCTAGCTATTGATTTTGCAAGAGAAGTTTTACCGACACCGGGGGGACCGACAAAACACAGTATGGGGCCTTTTATTTTCTTTACAAGAGTCTGGACGGCCAGATATTCGATAATTCTCTCCTTCGGTTTTTCAAGGCCGAAGTGATCTTCATTTAAAATTTTTTCAGCTTCTTTAATATCAGAATTCACACTTGAACATTCAAACCACGGAAGACTTATGATCCATTCGATATAATTTCTGACAACTGTTGCTTCAGCAGACATCGGGGTCATCATTTTAAGCTTTTTAAACTCCTGAATAGCTTTTTCTTCCGCTTCTTTTGACATCTTTTTTTCTTTGATGCGCTTTTCAAGCTCTCTAAGATCATCACCGAAATCATCTTCGGTTCCCATCTCCTTTTTTATAGCCCGTATCTGCTCATTTAAATAGTAATTCTTCTGGGTCTTATCCATTTGTTCTTTGACCCGGTTTTTTATCTTCTGATCGGTCTTGTATATTTCAATTTCAGTGCTGACCAACTGCAAAAGATATGTATAACGTTCATTAATGTTAAGAGCTTCCAGAAGATGCTGTTTGTCTTCCATTTTAAAAGGAAAATGGGCAGTTACTGTATCGGCCATTTGAGAAGGATCCGTTATTTCGATAAGTTTCTTTTCAAATTCCTTCGGTATGTTCTTTGTAAGATTTGCATATTCCTCAAAAGCCTCTATCAAAGCCCTGCAAAGAGCAGTAGCCTCGGTTTTATCAATTCCTGTTTCTTCAACAGGTTCAATTTCAACTTTATAAAAACCATTATCGGTAAAAAAAGAAACAATCCGTCCTCTGGACTTTCCCTCAACCAATGCCTTGACCGTTCCGTCGGGGAGACGAAGAAGCTGCAAGACTTTGCTTATAGTGCCAATTGAATTGATATCCTTTTCCTCAGGATCATCTTCATTTGCAGTTTTTTGTGTTGCAAGAAAAACGCTCTTGTCATGATTCATGGCGTTTGTAAGAGCATTGATTGACTTGGCTCTTCCTACAAATAAAGGAACAATCATATGAGGAAAAACAACAATATCTCTTAAGGGTAAAAGAGGAAGCAATACATTCACCGGGGTATTTTCTTGTTCTTTATGAAAGAATTTGGGTATATTAACCATAAGTCATCTATTTATTATTATAAAATTAAGCTTGTTTTTTTGATTGCTCAAACAGCAATATTGGTTCTTCCTTATTATTGATTACATCTTCACTTATTACACATTCTTTAACATTCTTTATCGAAGGAAGCTCATACATTATATCAAGCAGGCAGCTTTCAAGCACCGCCCGAAGCCCTCTTGCCCCCGATTTCCGGTTTAGAGCTTCTTTTGCAATGGCTGATAAAGCGCTGTCGGTAAATCTTAGATTCACACCCTCCATTTCAAAAAGCTTTTTATACTGTTTTATGAGAGCATTTTTCGGTTCGGTTAAAATCCTTATAAGTGTTGCCTCACTCAATTCATCTAATGATGCAGTAACAGGCAGACGCCCCAAGAATTCTGGGATCAACCCAAACTTTATAAGGTCTTCGGGCTGAACCATTTTTAATAATTCACTTTTATCCTTGTTTTCCTTAGAGGTAATTTTTGCGCCAAAACCCATTGACTTTGATCCGAGTCTCTTTTGGATTATCTGGTCAAGTCCATTGAACGTGCCACCACAAATGAAAAGTATATTCACAGTATCTATTTTTACAAAATCCTGCTGAGGATGTTTCCGTCCTCCTTTTGGTGGCACACTTGCTGTGGTTCCTTCAATTATTTTCAGAAGAGCCTGCTGAACACCCTCACCCGAAACATCCCGTGTAATCGATGGATTATCGGATTTTGCTGCTATCTTATCAATTTCATCAATATAAACTATCCCTCGCTTGCATTTTTCTACATCATAATCTGCATTTTGAAGCAAAGAAAGAATTATATTTTCCACATCTTCACCGACATAACCCGCTTCGGTAAGACTGGTTGCGTCTGCTATAGTAAAGGGAACGTTTAAAAACCTTGCCAGGGTTTGTGCCATAAGGGTTTTACCCGTACCGGTAGGTCCGATCAGCAAAATATTGCTTTTCTGCAGTTCAACATTTCCTGAATTAATTTCAGAATTGAGTCTTTTGTAATGATTATATACAGCCACAGACAGGATTTTTTTTGCATAGTCCTGCTCAATAACATAGTCATCCAGCATCTCTTTTATTTGCTTGGGAGCTATAAGAGTTTCCTGCTCAATATTGGTCTTATCACTTTCTTCTTCAATAATTTCGCTGCAAAGCTGAATGCATTCATTACATATATATACAGCAGGCCCTGCGATAAGCTTTGTAACTTCTTTCTGATTCTTTCCACAGAATGAGCAAAAAAGACTATCGCTGTCGTTGCCCTTCTTTGTCATTTGACGCCTCCGGCTTTTTCAATATTATCAAGATCATTTCTATTTGTTATAACATGATCTATAAGGCCGTAATCTTTTGCTTCGATGCTTGACATAAAATAATCTCTATCTGTATCTACTTGTATTTGCTTTAATTCTTTTCCGGTATGAAATGTAAGGATATTATTCAGAGTATCTTTCATCCTTAGTATCTCTTTAGCCTGAATAGCTATATCTGATGCCTGGCCCTGAAATCCTCCCATGGGCTGATGAATTAATATGCGCGCATTAGGAAGAGAATAACGCTTGCCTTTAGTTCCGGCTGTGAGCAAAAGAGCGCCCATGCTTGCAGCCTGACCAATGCATACAGTGGCGATATCTGATTTTATATATTGCATTGTATCATAAACTGCAAGACCGGCGGTAACAATTCCACCTGGGGAGTTGATATAAAAATTTATATCTTTTTCAGGATCTTCAGATTCCAGAAAAAGCAACTGGGCTATTAAAAGATTAGCGACCTCATCGTTCATTGCTGTTCCAAGAAATATAATCCTGTCTTTTAAAAGCCTTGAATATATGTCATACGCACGTTCTCCCCTGCTGCTCTGTTCTATCACCATTGGTATAAGTGGCAAATTATTTCTCCTTTTAATTTATAATTATGAAAATCCTGGAAATTAGAAAACTTAGTTTGTTTATTTGTCAGTTTCCAAAACAGGTTCAACGTTTTCAATGTTACTATTGCTTATTATAAGCCTGATAGTGCTTTTTTCAAGTAACGTATGTTTAAAATAATTTAATCTCTCAGCGTGTTGATTGTAAAATTCTTTTATCTCATTAACAGGTTGTTGTAAATCTTCAGCCATTTTTTTAAAACCTTCATCAAGATCTTCATCTTTCAAGCTCAGATTTTCCTGCTCTATAATTTTGTCTAAAATAAGATGGCGTTTTACCTGTTTTTCGGCAACATCGAGGTATTTTTCCGAAAGCTTTTCCCTTGTAAGACCCATATCTTCTAATGAAGTATTGTGATAAGCAAAAGATCTCTCAGCATCCGAAATTATGTTTTCAAGCTCATGTTCTATCAATACTCCAGGAACTTCAAACTGGGTTTTTGAAATAAGATCTGTAAATATCTGCTCATTTAATTCCTGTTCCACACGTTTTTCATAACCTTGGGCAAGATTTTCTTTAATCTTATTTTTCAGTTCCTCAAGCGTATTGAATTCACCGAAATTTTTTGCGAATTCACCATTTATTTCAGGAAGGATTTCTTCTCTTATTTCATTAAGAGTAACATCAAAAACAATATCAAGGTTGGCAAGCTTTGGATTAAAATAGTCGTCGGGAAAGTGGATTTTGATTTCTTTTTTTTCACCGGGTTTCATTTCAATAAGTTGAGCATCAAAATCTTTTGTAAAGTTTCCCAAACCGATTTTCATTGTATAGTTTTCTGTTTTCGGTGTTTCTTCAAATGGTTTTCCATCTTTAAACCCCTCATACGTGATAAGAGCATAATCGCCGTTAGCTGTAGGCCGTGCTTCTTCTATAGTCTTAAGTTGAGATAGTTTCTTCTGGAGCATTTTAAGTTGAGCATCAACTTCTTTTTCACCTATTGGATACATATTTTTTTTCAGATTAATGCCCGTAAAATCAATATTTGAAATTTCAGGTTTTATTTCAATAGTTGCTTCATATTTATATGGTGATTTTTCATCAAACTGGGGTGGGTTGATTTTCGGATCTCCCACAATTTTTAAGCCTTTTTCTCTGATAACATCTATAAATGAATCTTTAAGAAGTTTATTTGATACATCCGCATAAACATCCTTTTTAAAATATCTTTCCAAAACCGAACGGGGTATCTTGCCTTGTCGGAACCCTTTTAATTTTGCGGTTTTCTTAAGGGTCTCATAGGCGTTATTAATTTCCTGCACAACCATGTCATTTGGAACTTCGATATGCAGAATTTTCTTTACTGTACTGATGTCTTCAATTGTTACTTCCATAAATGTCCTTTCTGATCAAACAAGTGCAGGCTATTACCCCTATACACTTCGAGTTGATTTTGATATCATTTTGATATTATTTGGTGCGAAAGGGGAGATTTGAACTCCCACTCTGCTGCCAGAGCTGGATCCTAAGTCCAGTGCGTCTACCAATTTCGCCACTTTCGCAACTTATTTAAAATTAATAATCTATTACACATAATATAAAGTAAATATAAGTGTCAAGCGAAATTGATTAAAGTCCTTGTTATGTCAATATATTGTAAACGATTAACTGAAAAGCATTTTTGTACAGCGGGCAATAGTTTTTAGATTGTTTAATAAATTATCAGCTTGCAGTAAAAAATAAAGCATGGTAATTGACTGCTACATTGTAAGTTGTATCAACAATCGGGGCGTGGCGCAGCCTGGTAGCGCACCTGCTTTGGGAGCAGGGAGTCGGAGGTTCAAATCCTCTCGCCCCGACCAATGACTCTTTCCTTTTGTATTTTTTGTAAAAACCAAATGCATTTGAATCTTGACAGTGGGATAAGCGCGTGTTAATGATGACATCATATATTTGGAATTAATATAATATCATTATTGGATGTAAAAATGAAATCAATCAGCATTCGCAATATTCCGGAACCTGTTTATGCCACCTTACAGGAAATGGCCAGGGAAAATCATCGCAGTCTTCAGGAGCATATCAAATGCATCCTTGAGCAGGAAGTCTGCTTGGTCAAAGGTTCAGCTTTGGCCGCAGCCGCAAAGTGGCGGAAACAATTCAAAGGGCGAAAATTTACAGACACGGTAAAAATGATACGTCAGGACAGGGAAAGATGATCGGCGTTATTGACACATCCGCTTTAATACGGCTTTATATACCTGATGGCCCAATTCCTGAAGGATTTGAGAAGTTTTTAAGCGGAGTTGAGCGCGGCAACAATACCGCCATTGCTCCTGAACTTCTTCTTGTGGAATCATCCAATGTGCTTTACAGAAAAAGGAAAATCAATGAGATTTCCGAGAATGAAAGCATTCATCTACTATCCGATGTTTTATCAATGCCTATCCGTTATTTCTCTCATGGCCCTTTAATTCCGGTAGCTTTCGATCTTGCAATTGAACATAATGTAACTTTATATGACGCTGTCTATCTTGCATTGGCCTCGGAACAAGGCGCTATGCTTTTTACCGCTGACGAGCAAATTCAAAAAATAGCAAATAAGATGCATTTGCTGCCAGCTGACGCAGGGATATGAGATATGCGTCATATTTCCGCCCGAGTTTATTTTATTCAATAAGGTTATGCTATGAATAACAGCAATCAGCATTATTACTATCTTTCGGCTCTGCTTGCAGGATCTTTAATTCTTATTTATTTAATTTTTCGTCCCTTTCTCTACACTCTTATTTTTGCTGTCGTTTTTGCCGTCGTTTTTCAACCTGTTCATAAATTCATTCTTGATCATACCAGACAGCGAAACGGTCTGTCAGCTCTTATTGCCACAACATTTGTTATAACCATTTTGCTTTTACCTATTGTATTGTTTGGAGTTCAAATAATTAAGGAGGCCAAGCAAGTATATTTGTCTCTTGCTGAAGACAGCGCAAAGAAGATTGTTCATGATACAATTTATAACTTGATGGAAAGGGCGCTTAGATACTTGCCTGCCTTAAAAGAAATTAAATTTGATTTCGACCAGTATCTTAAAGAAGGTCTTGGCTGGCTGCTTGGGCATATAGGGGATGTTTTTTCAAATGTCGCAAAATTAATGATAAATTTCTTTATATTTATAACCTCGCTTTATTATCTTTTTAAGGACGGCCATAAACTCAAAAAATCTTTTTTTGAATTAAGTCCCTTACCTGGCAAGGATAATGAATTAATTTTTTATAAACTTGAGGCGGCTATAAATTCTGTTATTAAGGGAAACCTTGTAATAGCTCTTATTCAGGGAGTGCTTTCCGCCGCAGGGTTTGCAATTTTTGGAGTTCCGAATGCCATACTATGGGGTAGCATAACTGCTATATCTTCTCTTATTCCCGGAGTCGGCACATCGCTTGTTTTAATTCCTGCAATTTTGTTTCTTTTCTTAAGCGGCAAAATTTTATCCGGGTTCGGCCTGCTTGCCTGGGGAGCATGTGCGGTCGGCATGATCGATAATTTTTTAGGCCCGAAACTTGTGGGACAAAGAATGCAGGTGCATCCGATGTTCATTCTTCTGTCTGTTCTTGGAGGCATTGTGTTCTTCGGACCGATAGGATTTCTTCTCGGGCCCCTTATGATAAGTCTTTTTTTTGCGTTTTTTGAAATATATTCCGCTATCAGGACAGATCTGAAAGAAAACATCAATGATATGTGATGTCTGCATCAATACCATCCGTTTAATAATGCGGCGGATGATGTTGTTTTGAGGTTAATCATACGGTTTTTATTATTACCACATTTACCCCAAATTTCTTTTTTATGTCGTCAACCGTCTTATCCACTTTTTCCCATTTGCTGTTTTTAATTACATTAGTATCGAAAATATGCATCTGGACCGGACTTGAAGCCGGGATGAGATTGGTGGCGCCTACCCCTATCAGTCTGATATCACATCTAATATCATAGGTTTTAAGCAAATCATACGCCTCATTAAATATAACCTGTGAAGATTGTGTCGGAGATTTATTGGTAATACTTCTTGTAACCTGCCTGAAATCGGCATGTTTAATTTTCAGAACAATTGTCTTAGCTTTAAGATCAAGGTATCTTAGCTGTTTTCCAACATCTTCGGCCTGCTTTAAAAGATATCTCTTCAACAGCATTTTGTCACATGTGTTCTGATCCAGAGTTGTTTCACTGCTTATGGACTTGCTCTGTGCATAAGATGCAACAGGTGAATCGTCATTGCCCGATGAAAGCTCTATTAATCTTATGGCAAATTTACCGATTCTTTTTATAAGCATATCTTTCGGATAGTTTTTTATATCACCAAGCAGTTTAGCTCCGATTGTTTCAAGCTCTTTTTGTATTACTTTTCCAACTCCCGGCACTTTACCGATAGGGATGGATTCGGCAAATTTTGCCGCATCCGCAGGCTCTATTAAAATTAATCCGTTTGGCTTATTCATATCGGATGCAATTTTTGCAAGAAATTTGTTGGGAGCTATGCCGATAGAGCAGCCAAGTCCTATACTGCCTCTTATCTCCTTTTTTATGGTCAAACCTATATGTTTTGGGTTGCCATAAAGGCTCTCACATCCGGTGATATCCACATATGCTTCATCAATTGAAACAGGCTCTACAACCGGAGAAAAGGTTTCAAGCAAAGCCATTATTTTTTTTGAAATTTCAGAATACCTGTTTTTCCGCGGAGCAAGAAAAACTGCGTGAGGGCATTTTTGCCTTGCAAGATACATAGGCATTGCTGAACGAACCCCATACTTTCTTGCCTCATAACTCGCAGCGGAAACCACGCCCCGTCCGGATAAACCTCCGACAATCACACACCTGCCGGCAAGATTCGGGTTGTCAAGCTGCTCGACAGAAGCAAAAAACGCATCCATATCAATATGGAGAATCACAAGTATTGTCCTAAGATGACGGTTATAAGAAATCTTGCTATTTTTTACATTTTTGTATTATTATCGCAATATAAATTATCTCAAAACACGAAGGAGAAAGTTTTCAAAAAAAATTATAAAAATAATGACCGATAAACGCACCATACAAAAAATTGAAGATATTACATTGCTTTATGAAATAAGCAACGCACTTAACGAACACCTTGATCTTAAAAAATCATTATACAAGGTTCTTGATATTCTTTCCAGCTCGATGGACATGGTTCGGGGAACAATAACTATTTTAAATCCCTTAAGCAATGAAATAAAAATCGAGGTTGCACACGGTATTTCAAAAAGTGCTGTGGAAAATGTAAAATATAAACTGGGAGAAGGAATTACAGGCCGGGTTATTGAGACAGGAAAAGATGTTGCTATAGCTAAAATAAGCGAAGAACCTCTGTTTCTCAATCGTACTGCTTCACGTAAAAGCTCAAAAAACCAGGAACTCTCGTTTATTTGTGTTCCTGTAAAAAAAGAAAATCAGGTTATCGGGGCATTTAGCGTGGACAGACCTTATGATGAAAACTACCCTTTAAAAGAAGGCAAAAAACTTCTGGCGGTTATCGCAACAATGATTGCAAGGCATGTTATAAACCTTGAAAACATAAACCTTGAAAAAGAACAGCTAAGAAATGAAAATAAACGGCTGAAAAGTGAACTTGAAAACAAATACAGCATAACAAATATTATAGGAAACAGCAGCAGAATGAGAGAAGTTTTCCAGATGATCTCTCAAGTCTCAAAAAGCAATGCAACTGTTCTTATAAGAGGTGAAAGCGGCACTGGAAAGGAACTTGTAGCAAACTCAATTCACTACAACAGTTTAAGAGCCAAAGGGCCGTTTGTAAAAGTTAACTGCGCCGCTCTTCCTGCAAATCTTATAGAAAGCGAGCTTTTCGGACATGAGAAAGGTGCATTTACAGGCGCCATCAAGCAAAAGCTCGGAAAATTCGAGCTTGCGAATAAAGGCACTATCTTTCTGGATGAAATAGGTTCAATAAATCT